>JBOHYO010000352.1:0-4944 GCA_050737935.1 Rhodanobacteraceae bacterium | reverse complement strand
GGCCTGGCACGAGTGGCTCAAGACCTCGCATTACCAGCCGCAAATCAACAGCGAAGTGCGCAGCTACAGCGCCGGCGTGCCGGGCGGCAAGGACAACCACGACACCATCGGCATCCTCGCGCGGGATGCGCACGGCAAGCTGGCCGGCGCGTGCACCACCAGCGGCATGGCCTGGAAGCTGCGCGGCCGCGTCGGCGATTCGCCGATCATCGGCGCAGGCCTGTACGTGGATGGTGAGGTCGGCGCGGCGACTTCCACGGGCGTCGGCGAAGAAGTGATCCGCAACGCCGGCTCGTTCCTGGTGGTGGAATTGATGCGCCAGGGCAGAAGCCCGCAGGAAGCCTGCAAGGAAGCGGTGCTGCGCGTATTGCGCAAGCACCGGTCGACCGCGCATGACATCCAGGTCGCGTTCCTGGCGATGAACAAGGATGGCGAAGTCGGCGCCTGGGCGATCCAGCCCGGATTCGCTTACGCCGTTTGCGATGCGCACAACCAGCGCGCCCTGATCAAGTCCGGAAGCGTGTTCAGCACATGACCGAGCCGCTGCTGGAAATCGCCGCCAACTCGGTGGCCTCGGCGCGGGCGGCTGAAGCGGGCGGCGCGGCGCGCGTGGAATTGTGCTCGGTGCTGGAAGTCGGCGGACTCACGCCCTCGCACGCTGCCATCGCGATCGCGCAAGAACGCCTTGGCATTCCCGTCCACGTGCTGATCCGGCCGCGCGCCGGCGATTTCGTGTTCGACGATCCGGAATGCGAAGTCATGCAGCGCGACATTGAAACCTGCAAGACACAGGGCTGCGCCGGGGTGGTGCTGGGTGTGTTGACCGCGGATGGCGACGTGGACGTGCCGCGCTGCCGCACGTTGATCGATGCCGAACGCGGCATGTCGATGACCTTCCATCGCGCCTTCGATTTCACCCGTGATCCGCAACGCGCGCTCGAAGCGATCATCGCGCTGGGCTGCGACCGCCTGCTGACTTCCGGCCAGGCCGCGGACGCGCTGATCGGCGCACCGCTGATCCGCAGGCTCGTCGAGCAAGCGCGTGACCGCATCACGATCATGCCGGGCGGGGGCATCACTGCGGGCAACATTGCGGCGATCGCGGAAGCTACCGGCGCGCGCGAATTCCACGCCTCCGCCAAGGTTCGCGTCGCCGGACGCATGCGCCACGCGCAGCCGGCCTTCAGCGGCATGGAAGACGCGGACTGGCAAACCGATGCCGCCGAAGTGCGCGCCCGTGTCGACGCGCTGCGGACGCTGTCATCATCGGCGCACCCGCCCCGCAGGAGTCCATCGCAATGAACCCCGATCCCGTGAGCGAAAGCCTGCTGGACACGCCTGACCCGCACGGCCGCGCGACCGGCACCCGCGCGGCCATGACGGTGATGACCACGATCTTTTTCATGTGGGGCTTCATCACGGCGCTCAACGACGTGCTGATCCCGCACCTGAAGTCGGTGTTCACGCTCAGCTACACCGAAGTGATGCTGGTGCAGTTCACCTTCTTCGGCGCGTACTTCCTGATGTCACTGCCCTCGGGCAAGGTGCTGGCCCACTGGGGCTATCGCGCCAGCATCATCATCGGATTGATCGTCACCGGCATCGGCGCGTTGCTGTTCCTGCCCGCCTCCCAGGCACAGTCATATCCGCTGTTCCTGTTCGCGTTCTTCGTGCTGGCCAGCGGCATCACGCTGCTGCAGGTCGCGGCCAATCCCTACGTGAGCCTGTTGGGCGCAGCGCGCTACGCATCGGCACGACTCAACCTGGCCCAGGCATTGAACTCGCTGGGTACCACCATCGCGCCAAAACTGGGCGGTGTACTGATTCTCTCGGCCGCGGTGCTGGGCGCCGCGGAACTGGCCAAACTGTCGCCTGCCGCGCAGGCGGCCTACAAGGCGCAGCAGGCGCACGTCGTGGAAGGGCCGTACATCGGCATCGCGATCGTGCTGTTCCTGCTGGCGATCGTGGTGTGGCTCAGCCGTCTTCCGCAACTGGAGAACACCACCGCGGCGGATGATTCCCAGCACCGCTTCGCAGATGCGCTGAAGCTGCGCCGCGTGTGGCTCGGCATGCTGGCAATCTTCGTGTACGTCGGCGCAGAAGTTTCGATCGGCAGCTTCATGGTCAACTATCTCTCACTGCCGGACATCGGGCACATGAGCGAAGCGGCTGCCACGGGCTTTGTGTCTCTGTACTGGGGCGGCGCGATGGTCGGGCGCTTCATCGGCTCGGCGTTGCTGACCCGCATCGACACACGCAAGCTGCTGGCCTTCAATGCAGCGATCGCCGCGCTGCTGGTACTCACCACCATGCTCACCTTCGGCCACGTCGCGCTGTGGAGCGTGGTCGCGATCGGCCTGTTCAACTCGATCATGTTCCCCAACATCTTCACGCTGGGCATCGAAAAGTTCGGGCCGCTGGTCGGCAAGGTTTCCAGCCTGCTGGTGATGGCGATCGTGGGCGGCGCAATCATCCCGCTCGCGCAGGGCGCGCTGGCCGACCACATCGGCGTGCACCACGCGTTCGTGCTGCCGATGGTCTGCTACCTCTACATCATCTATTACGGCCTCAGGGGTTCGCGCGTCGCATGAACGCCGTCTGCTGCTTCGGCGAGGCGCTGATCGATTTCCACGGCGTGCCGTCAGGCGCCGCGCCCGTGTTCACCGCCCATGCGGGCGGTGCGCCCGCCAATGTATCGGTCGCGATCGCACGGCTGGGCGGACGCGCTTCGTTCGTCGGCATGTTCGGCCGCGACATGTTCGGCGACCTGCTGCTGCGCGAACTTGCTGCGGCCGGCGTGGACACTTCGCATGCGCGCCGCACCGACGCCGCCAATACCGCACTGGCGTTCGTCTCGCACTCCCCCGATGGCGAGCGGGATTTCAGTTTCTACCGGCCACCTTCGGCCGACCTGTTGTTTCGCGATACCGACTTCGACCCGGCGATCTTCGGCGCCGGCACGGTCTTCCACGCCGGCTCGTGCAGCATGACCGAACCCAAATCGGCGGCGACCACGCTGCAAGGCATGACGCGTGCGTGCGACGCCGGCGCGCCGGTCAGTTTCGACATGAACCTGCGCCCCGCGTTGTGGCCGCGCGGCACGGATCCGGCACCGACGATCTGGCGCGCGCTCGAACTCGCCGATTTCGTGAAGCTGAGTGCGGAGGAAGTCGCGTTCCTCGCAGCCTCCACAGGCGGCGAAGACGCCGCATTCGCACGGCTTTGGCGGGCTCACGCGAAGCTCGTGGTCGTCACCGACGGCAATCGCGCCATACGCTGGTTCACACGTGAATCTGCCGGTGAGGTCCGCACGTTTCCGGTGCGCGCCGTAGACACCACCGGCGCCGGCGACGCATTCGTGGGCGGTTGCCTGTATCAGTTCGCGAAATCGGATCTCGACGCCGGCGCGCTGACGGCGTTCGCCGCCGACGCCACACGGCTCGACGCCGCACTGCGCTTCGCGGCCGCCTGCGGTGCGCTTGCGGTGACCCGCGCCGGCTCGTTTGCCGCGATGCCGACACGAGCCGAGGCCGAAGCCTTTCTGGAGCAACACGCATGAGCGACTTTCCCGACTTCCGCTCGCCCGATTTCCTGCGCCAACACATCCAGGACACGATGGCGTTCTACCATCCGCACTGCCTCGACCAGACCGGCGGCTGCTTTCATTACTACAAGGACAATGGCGAGATCTACGACCGCTCGCACCGGCACCTGGTCAGCAGCGCGCGTTTCGTGTTCGATTACGCGGTGTACGCGCGCCGGTTCGGAGGCGCCGAATACCTCGATGGCGTACGCCACTGCGTCGCCTTCCTGCGCAATGCGCACCTGAATCCCGCGACCGGCGGCTACGTGTGGACGCTGCGCGATGGCAAACCGGGAGACACCACCAACCACTGCTACGGCGCCGCATTCGTACTGGTCGCGTATGCACAAGCGCGCATGGCCGGCGTCGCCGAAGCCGCCGCATGGATGGACGAACACTGGGGTCTTCTGGAAAAGCGCTACTGGGATGCCGGCGCCGGCCTGTACCGTGACGAGGCCGATGCAAACTGGAATTTCTCCAACTACCGCGGTCAGAACGCCAACATGCACATGTGCGAGGCGATGCTGACCGCGTTCGAGGCAAGCCACGAACCACGTTGGCTCGATCGCGCGTACACGCTCGCCGACCACATGACGCGCCGGCAGGCCGCCAAGGCCGGCGGCCTGGTGTGGGAGCACTACGACAAGAATTGGGAAATCGACTGGGACTACCACAAGGACAATCCAAAGGATTTGTTCCGGCCGTGGGGATTCCAGCCCGGCCACCAGACCGAATGGGCCAAGCTGCTGCTGATCCTGAATCGTCACCGCGATGCAGACTGGCTGCTGCCGACCGCGCGGCACCTGTTCGACACCGCGGTCGCACGCGCATGGGACAGCGAATACGGCGGGCTGTGCTACGGCTTCGCTCCGGACGGTTCGGTCTGCGACGACGACAAGTACCACTGGGTGCAAGCCGAGTCGCTGGCCTGCGCCGCGCTGCTAGCGGACCGCACCGGAGATGAAAAGTATTGGGACTGGTACCGGCGCCTGTGGGAATACGCGTGGACGCATTTCGTCGATCACGAATACGGCGGCTGGTACCGGATCCTCACCCGCGACAACCGCAAGTACAGCGACGAGAAAAGCCCCGCCGGCAAGACCGATTACCACAACATGGGCGCGTGCTACGAGGTACTGGGCGTGGCAGCGCGGGCGTGATTCCTCGCGCCGCAGCATCGATTGTCCACACATGCTGATAAGCCCATCCCCCTCTCGCGCTACGCACGCGTTCGCTTTGCTCCGCCCTTCGCCAGCGAAGGGGGAGGCCAAGTGCTACGCCTCACCCCCTTCGGAACGAAGGGGGTCGATGCGGAGCGACCGCGCGAAGCGCGGGACGCGGAGCATCGGGGGGATGACCGG
>JBOHYO010000351.1:0-3335 GCA_050737935.1 Rhodanobacteraceae bacterium | reverse complement strand
GGGCGTGTCGGTCGAAGCCGAACGCCATGATTCGGCTTCACTGCTCAACTGGTACCGGATGTTGATCGGCTGGCGACACGACATTCCGGCATTGCGTGACGGCATCGCGCGCAACTGGCGCGATTCCAACCCGCAGGTCGCAGCGTGGGAGCTCGACGATCCGCACGGCGACGTGCTGGTGTTGCACAATTTGTCGGGTCGCGCGCAATCGGTGGATTTCGGCGGACGGCGCTTCCACAGCTTGTTGCGGCACAGCCGCGCCGGCACCGTGCTGACCGGTGGCCGGCTGCAATTGCCGCCCTACGGCAGTGCGGTGCTGCGATGAACCAACGACTCTTCGGGGGATTACGGATGAAGGATTTGCTGCGCCTGTTGGCGTTCATGATGCTGGCTGGCCCCGGACTTGCCGTGGCGGCCCGTGCCCCTTCCGGCAGCGGGGTCACGAAGCTCCGCGGCGTCAACGCGCAAGGGCTGGAACTGTCGCTGGATGGCGCGAGGATCTCGGTGCAACTGATCGCGCCGGGTGTCCTGCACGTGCACTACGTACCCGAGGGGCGGACGACGGCACCAAGCCTCGTGATCGGTCCGCACTCCGCGCCGGCGCCCGCGTTCGCGCCGAAGGTTTCGAGGAAGGGCGAGAAGGTCACGCTGCGTTCGGAGCGGATGACGGTGACCTGGGATGGCAAGGCTGGCGCCCTGAGCGTCGTCGACGCCGAAGGCCATCCGCTGATGAAGCAGGCCGGTTTCGCAGCGCTGGCCGGCGGCCGCATCATGCTGCAGCACGAACCCGGCGATGCGCTCTACGGCATCGGCGGCTATACGATCCACGAGAGCGTTGCTCCCGGCCTCCTGCGCAGTGGGAAACAGGTTGCCGAGGCCGGCAAGCAGGGCCACGCCGGCGCGCCGTTCGTGTGGAGCACGGCCGGTTACGGGTTGCTGGTGGATTGCGGAGGCGCGACCTTCGACCTTGCCGACGGCCGCATCACGGTCAGCGACTACCAGCGCCCGGACGCCGACTACTACCTGCTCGCCGGCACGCCCGCGGAACTGCTTGGCGAGGTATCGAGGATCAGCGGACCGGCGCCGCTGTTTCCCAGGTGGGCGATGGGCTTCACCAACAGCCAATGGGGTATCGACCAGAAGGAACTGCTCGACATCGTCAAGACCTACCGCGCCAAGCACATCCCGATCGACAATTTCACCCTCGATTTCGACTGGAAGGCGTGGGGCGAGGACAACTATGGCGAGTTCCGATGGAATCCCGAGAAGTTTCCCGACGGCCCGGGCGGCAAGCTCGCGAAGATGCTCGGCGAGCAAGGCATCCATCTCACCGGGATCATGAAGCCGCGGTTGCTGCTAAACACCACCGAAGGACGCTACGCCACCGCGCACGACTTGTGGATTCCTGGCGAGCAGGCTTATCCGGATTACTTTTCCCACAAGCTTGCGAAGGATGTCGATTTCGACAAGCCGGAAACCCGGCGCTGGTTCGGGCGTCTTGCCGTCGAATACGGTTTCGACCGTGGTATCGCCGGCTGGTGGAATGACGAGGCCGACGCCTATGGCAAGGAAGGCAAGCTGACTTCCAACACCCAGTTCCTGAACATGGAGCGCGCGCTGTACGACGCGCAACGCGCGGCCAGCGACAAGCGGGTATGGTCGATCAACCGCAATTTCTGGCTGGGCGCGCAGCGCTACTCCTACGGCCTGTGGTCGGGCGACATCGATACCGGTTTCGCGAGCATGGCCGCCCAACGCACGCGGATGCTGAGCGCGATCGAGGTCGGGGAATCCAAATGGGGCATGGACGGCGGCGGTTTCAACGGGCATCCGTCGGACGAGAACTACGCGCGCTGGATCGAGTTCGGCGCGTTCACGCCGATCTTCCGCGTACATGGCACCTTCGGCGAGAAGCGCCAGCCGTGGCGCTACGGCCCGGTCGCGGAAGCCGCGGCGACCCGCGCGATCCGCCTGCGCTACAAACTGATCCCGTACATCTACGCCTACCAGCACGCGGCGCATGTCCACGGCGTCGGGCTGGTGCGGCCGTTGACGTTCGATTGGCCCGACGATCCCAAGGTGCGCAACGACGTCGATGCCTGGCTGTTCGGCAAGTGGCTGCTGGTCGCGCCGGTGGTCGAGGAAGGCCAGACGTCCAAATCCATCTACCTGCCCGCGGGCACCTGGACCGACTGGTTCACCGGCAAGGTGTACGAAGGCGGACAGACCATCGATTACCCGGTGGATGCGAAGACCTGGCGCGACATCCCGCTGTTCATCCGCGCGGGCGCGATCATCCCGACCCAGCCCGTGATGGATTACGTCGGCCAGCATCCGGTCAAGACCGTGACGGTCGAGGTATTTCCGGCGGACCAGGCGACGCACCTCGACTATTACGACGACGATGGCGAGACGTATGCCTATGAAACGGGCGCGTATTTCCTGCAAAGGCTGACTGTGCGGCGCGATGGGCATGAGGTTGCCTTCCGCGCCGATGCGCCGACCGGAAGCTACCGGCCGGTACTGCGCGATTACCTGGTGCGGGTGCACGGAATCACGGCTGTTTCGGCGCAGGCCGGTGGCGCGGCACTTCGCCGTTACGCAAACGCCGCGGCGCTCGCCGCGGCGCCCGGGCAGGGCTGGACGATCGCGCGCGACCGGTACGGCGCGGTGACGAGCATGAAGCTCGATGCCGGCGCAGCGCGCGACGTGACGCTTCGGGGACCCGCGGAACACTGATGATATGCGCCAGGCGCCGTGCCGCCTCGGTCGATTCGACGCATGCCGGGCAAAGCAAGGCGGACAGCATCCGGTATGCCGTACGGCGTAGGGCGGACACCGTCCGCCGAATGGACGTGCTCGGCGCCTCGATTTCGATTCGGTGCTCGGCGGGCAATGCCCGCCCTACTCGATTCGATTCGGTGCGCGGCGGGCAGTGCCCGCCCTATCGGTCAAGGCTGGACGCACGCGGCCGATTGAGCCAGACTCGCGACCCGGATGTAAACGTTTCCATGGGTCTGGCCAGCGGGGATTTGCCATGAAGTATCCGAAGGGTGTTCGACGTTTTGCGCTGTGCATTGCCGCACTTGCGCTGTTCGCCACGCAGGGCTTGGCGGTAGCGGCGTCGGCACCTCCGTCGGAGACCGTCCGGTTGCAGGTGGATGCCAAGGCGACCGGTACGCCGTTCCCGCACTTCTGGGAGCAGATGTTCGGGGCCGGCCGCGCGGCGTTGTCGCTGCGCGACGATTACCGCAAGGACCTCGACGCCGTGCACCAGGCCACCGGCTTCACGTACGTGCGCTTCCACGGCATTTTCGACCGCGACGTCGGCCTCG
>JBOHYO010000350.1:0-4861 GCA_050737935.1 Rhodanobacteraceae bacterium | reverse complement strand
TCGCGCGCATTCGCGTCACCGCTGCCACCCAATCGCCGAGGAGGCCGCGCAGCGCGGGCGGCTGCGCCTGCCAGATCCGCGTCGGGAACAGGTCGAAAGACTGCAGCGCAGGCGCCGCGACGGGAGCGCCCGTCGGCGACAGCGTGAACGCCACCAAGTTGTCGCTGCTGGTTGTCACGACGCCTCCTGGGGTTCAACATGGATCGCGAAGCCACACTGGGGGACCAAGATGTTGAAGCGCGAAGCATGGCTTGCGTCGCTGGCGTGTCTTCTGTTGCTGGCCGCCGGCAGCGCCGCGCGGGCGTGTCCCCCGTCGCCGCAGCCATGGCGATCGGACATCGAGAAACTCGTCGCGGATGATAGCGCGCGCCCGCCGCCACAGCATGGCGTGTTATTCGTGGGCAGTTCCCAGGGTCTGTTGACACTCACCCAAGCGGCCGCGCCGTCGGCCATTTGCTCGCAGGGCAAGGAAGAGCGAGGAAGATGTATGTCGATACATAGACGAGCGATGACGCAGCCATGTGGGCAAATGGCCCCGGCCCGAAGGGTTGCTCCGCAGCGGCCGCCATCCTTCGGTGCACGCCTTGGCCATAGAACCACCATGGCGCTGCGGCGCGCGCCTCGTCTGGCGACCGCTGCGGAAGCAACGCGGCTCGTTTGGGTGAGTGCCAACAGACCCTAAATCCGGATGTGGACGACACTCGCCCGGGATTTTCCGGGCGTGCCGACGATCAATCGTGGATTCGGCGGTTCCGCGATCGCCGACAGCACGCAGTATGCGAACCGCATCGTGATTCCCTATCGGCCCCGCGTGATCGTGATGTATGCCGGCGACAACGACATCGCGGAAGGCTGCACGCCGCGGCAGGTCCTGGAGGAGTTCAAGGCGTTCGTGGCGCGCGTTCGTAGCGAACTGCCGAAGGTGACGATCGTGTACATTTCGATCAAGCCGAGCATCGCGCTCTGGACGCTCTGGCCGCAGATGCGCGAGGCGAACGGGAAAATCGCGCGGTGGACGCGCACGCAGAAGAGGGTGGCGTTCGTGGATGTTGCGACAAGCATGCTCGGTGCGGACTGGAAGCCGCGTCCGGGCCTGTTCCGCGACGACGGGCTGCACATGACGCCTGCCGGTTACGCGATCTGGGTCGAGGCATTGGAACCCATCCTCGCACGCGATGGCTTTCCGACCAGTCGGCTTCAAAGCGTACCCGATTGAAAGGAATCTTCGAGGCCGCCGCGGACTGTGCAATACGCAACCGGTGATTCCGTCAACGGGATTGAATTCCGCCACGCCTTCGTGCGCATGGGTCCTGTTTCACGAGCACTTCACTCGCCGGCGCGCAGGATCGATGCGATTCACGCGATTGCGCAGGGTCGCGGAAGAGGGCTTCGCCACCGGCATCGGCGGTCGCATGGTCCGACACGCCACGGGCAACGCGGGCAGGATTCATGGGTAAAGGTTTTTTTGCGTGGGCGCTCCCATCGTCTGGAGAGGTTCGCCCATTCGCGGGAATCCTGTGTTGTCTGCGTGCAGGTGGCACAGGGCGGCTGACCATGCGCCGCAGGCGATCGCGCCCGTCACCTCGTCCGCCCGCGACGAAATCCGGTTGGCCCGCGGCGCTCTGCCGTTGCGTTGCCATCGCCTTCGTACCGCTGCTGCTCGGTGCCTGCGTGGGCAACCTGCACATGAGCTTTCTCGACCCGCAGGGCCCGGTGGCCAATACCCAGCGTTTTCACTTTTACTGGGTGGTCGTGATCATGGCGGTACTGGTGGCGGCTCCCATCTTCCTGCTGACGCCGTTTTGGGCTTGGCGCTACCGTTACGGCGCAAAGACGCGACGACGTTACACGCCGAAGTGGAATTTTTCCCGCGTGCTGGAAGTCATGTCGTGGGGCGGCCCGATCGTCATCGTGGGCATCCTCGCGTTTTTCGTGTGGCGCGATTCGCACCGGCTCGATCCCTACAAACCGCTGGCGTCGAACCAGCCCGCGCTGCGCGTACAGATCATCGGCTACGACTGGAAATGGCTGATCATCTATCCGGACCAGGGCATCGCGAGCATCGGCATGCTGGCCATGCCGGTGGGGCGGCCGTTGGCGATGCACCTGACTTCCGCGACGGTGATGCAATCGTTTTTCATCCCCGCGCTGGGCAGCCAGATCTATGCGATGGGCGGCATGGATACCCAACTCCACCTGGAGGCGAACAGGCCGGGACGTTCGCTGGGCGAGAACACCATGTACAACGGCGACGGCTTCCACCAGCAGAAGTTCACCGCCGTCGCGATGCCTCCCGCTGATTTCAAGGCCTGGGTGCGCAAGGTGCGCGCGCACGGCATTCCGCTCGACGCGCAGACGTTGAGCGCCATCTCGAAACGCGCGACACGCAGCGATCTGATCGCCGCCCTGCCAAAGGCGGCGTCCATGGGGGGCGACGTGTATTTCAACGACGTAAGCAAGTCGCTGTACGCCGCGGTCGTAAAGGCAACCAGGGACGGCACCCCCATCCATCTGGCGGCCGCACGCGCCGACACGGGGAATCCGGTGGGCGCCACCGGTAAATCCTCTACGCCAGCCACGGAGAGGCAGCCATGAGCGCTGCCGCGATCATCCAGCATCCGCTCGGGCGGCTCAGCATGCATTCGCTGCCCTTCTACGACATGCTGCAGGATCCCACCAGGTCACACTTGATCAACGGCAGCATCGCGGGGTTCGCCGCCTGCCTGGTCGTGGTCGGCGCCGTGGTCGTGTTCCTGTTGATCACGAAGTTCCGCAAGTGGCGCGCGCTCTGGGAGTGGGTAACCAGTGTCGACCACAAGAAGATCGGCATCATGTATGTGGTGATCGCGTTCGTGATGCTGGCGCGGGGGCTCATCGAGGGATGGCTGATGCGATTGCAGCAGGCCGATGGCCTGGGCGGCGGATTCCTTTCGCCCGATCATTTCGCGGAACTGTTTTCCACCCACGGCACGATCATGATCTTCTTCATGGCGATGCCGTTCCTGATCGGCGTGATGAACTACGTGATGCCGCAGCAGATCGGCGCGCGCGACGTGTCGTTTCCCGTGCTCAATTCCGTCAGCCTGGGGTTGACCGCAGCCGGCGCCGCGTTGGTCATGGTTTCGCTGGTGCTGGGCAAGTTCTCGACCGGCGGCTGGTTTGGCTATCCGCCCTACACGGAAGCCAATTTCAGTCCCGGCGTCGGACCGGACTACTGGATCTGGGCGCTGAGTCTTTCCGGGCTGGGATCGACGCTCACCGGCATCAATTTCGCCGTCACGATCTTCAAGGAACGCTGCCCCGGCATGAAGCTGATGTGCATGCCGCTGTTCACCTGGACCGTGCTGGTGACGTCGATCATGATGATTTTCGCGATGCCGCCGCTGACCGTGGCGACGGCACAACTGGCGCTGGACCGTTACCTCGGCTTCCACTATTTCACGAACGCCTTCGGCGGCAACATGATGCACTTCGTGAACCTGTTCTGGCTGTTCGGGCATCCGGAGGTCTACATCCTGGTGATGCCGGCGTTCGGGATCTATTCCGAGGTCGTTCCGACGTTCTCCGGCAAGATGCTCTACGGCTATCGCGCGCTGGTGATGGCGACCATGGCGATCGCCATCCTGTCGTTCACGGTGTGGCTGCACCACTACTTCACGATGGGCCAGAACGCCGACATCAATGCGGTGTTCGGAATTGCCTCGATGCTGATCGGCATCCCGACCGGGGTGAAGATCTACAACTGGATGTTGACGATGTTCCGCGGGCGGGTGCGCTTCACCGTGCCGATGGTCTACTCGATCGGCTTCATCCTGATGTTCGTGCTGGGCGGGATGAGCGGGATCCTGCTGGCCAATCCAAGCATCGACTTCCAGGTGCACAACACCGTGTTCCTGGTGGCGCACTTCCACAACGTCATCATTCCCGGCGTGCTGTTCGGGCTGATCGCCGCGTACCACTACTGGTTTCCCAAAGCGTTCGGTTTCCGCCTCAACGAGCGATGGGGCCTGTTCTCCGCGGCGTGCTGGATCGTCGGCTTCATGCTTGCGTTTTTCCCTTTGTATGCGCTGGGCATCATGGGCCTGCCGCGGCGCAGCGTGGCCTACGCCCAGACCGCTTACGTGCCGCTCGAAATCGTGGCTTTCGTCGGCGCCATGATTCTTGCCGTCGCGCTGCTGGCGCTCGTGTGGCAGCTTTGGGTGTCGATCCGTGATCGTGACGAGAACCGGGTGTTTGCCGGCGATCCCTGGGATGGCCGCAGCCTCGAGTGGCAGAGCTCGGCCCCACCGCCGGAATACAACTTCGCGGTGATCCCGGTGGTCAAGAGCCGGGACGCGTTCACGATGGCCAAGGAGGAGGGCACCGCCTTCCAGCCGCCAGCAGGGTACGTCGATATCGAATTGCCAAGAAACAGCGCGCTGGGGCCGGCGGTCGCGGCGATCGGCTTCCTCCTGGCATTCGGACTCGTGTGGCACATCTGGTGGCTGGTGGTCCTGTCGTTCGCGGCTGCGCTGGTCGCCATGATCGCGCGCGGCTTCGCGCGCAACACGACCCGCACCGTCGGCGCGGAAGAAGTGCGGGAACAAACCCGGCGGTGGCTCGATGCCGTGGCGCGCGTCCCCGCGGTATCGCGCGCGGTGGAAACGGCGTCCGCCAATGCGGGTGTGGCCCTGCACGAACCCGACGGGGCTTCGCCATGAGCCAGCACGCTGCCAGGTATCCCGGCCTGAACCTGGGCGCCGGACACGGCAGCGACGATGCCGCCGCGCAGACCACGGTGTTCGGCTTCTGGGTATTCCTGATGAGCGACGCCATCCTTTTCGGATTGGTGTTCGCGACCTATGTGAGCTCGGTGCATGCG
>JBOHYO010000349.1:0-6462 GCA_050737935.1 Rhodanobacteraceae bacterium | reverse complement strand
GTCCCTGCGGTTGCCGCCCAAGGTCATTGCACGCTGGAGGTCTACAGGGCCTGGCTGGCAAACCCGCATGGTCGAGGTTCTTGAAAAGTCAGCGCCCAAGTCACGACGGGCTGTTGGCTAACAACTCGGTCAAGCGGACGCAAACCCGCTGCGCGGGTTGCGCCGCTTACCTCGGGCGTTAGCCGTCAAATGCGACGCATCGTGATCTTGGCAAGGGGCAAGGTGAGTGGTGCTACGAGCGTGGGCCTGACGGTTTTCGTTGCGATTGGGGCCGCATCGTCAAGTGGGATCCTCCCGCCAAGCTCGCGTTCACTTGGCAAATTGGTCCCAAGAGCATTCCACAGCCAAACCCAAACACTGCCAGTGTCGTAACCGCAAAGTTCGCGGTTCGCAATGGCGGCCGAAACTTCAAGCGACACACAAACCAATGCTGTTTCTGCAAGGCGAAATCCACCGGTGTGCGCGGGTGGCGCCGCTTGACTCCGGCGTTTGACATCACACCACTTCGGGACTTCCCATGTCGATCAGAACCGCTTCCTGCAGTTGCGGCCAACTTCAAGCACGAGTCACCGGCGAGCCGTCGCGGGTGTCGGTGTGTCATTGTCTTGCCTGCCAGCGGCGAACCGGCAGCGTGTTCGGGGCGCAAGCCCGGTTCGCGAAGGAAGCCGTGACCGTCAGTGGCACGAGCACCGAGTTCGTGCGCATTGGAGACGAGGGAACGGCGGCCACCTTCAGGTTCTGCCCGAACTGCGGGGTTACGGTGTACTACACGACGTCCGGCATGGACGACGTGGTGGCAATCCCGGTGGGTGTTTTCGCGGATCCATCGTTCCCGGCGCCGACCTTCTCGGTGTACGAAGAGCGGATGCACGGCTGGGTCCACATGCCTGATGGCATCGAGCGCATGGCGTGAGCATGCGATTCCGGAGCAGACCCATGAAACGCGTGACAGGCATTGGCGGGATCTTCTTCAAGTCACCGGACCCGAAGGCTCTAGCGACGTGGTATCGCGACCATCTCGGCCTGGACGTGACGGACTGGGGTGGAGCCGCATTCGCGTGGGGTGGCCCGGACAGCGCTCCGGGCATGACCCTCTGGAGTCCGTTCGCCCAGGACACGAGCTACATGGAACCCGGCCGCGCCTCTTTCATGGTCAATTTTCGCGTGGCCGACCTGGACGCGCTGCTCGTTGCGTTGCGCAGCGAAGGTTGCAACGTCGTCGACAAGACGGAAACCTCGGGACAGGGCAAGTTCGGCTGGGTCCTGGATCCTGACGGGAACAAGGTCGAGCTTTGGGAGCCTCCGGCGGGCCAGTGACGCAGCCGCATTCCGTTGTCCACTCAATCGGAACCTGGGCCCTCGCGTTCGATCCGCTTCAGGAATACCCGCATTTCCTTCGCCGCCTGTACGTCTCCGGCCGCGTCGGCGACGGCGATCCCTTGCCGCCAGGCGGTCGTTGCGGAGTCGGGGTCGCCGGCCGCGAGGCAGGCCTTGCCGAGCAGCTTCCAGGCCGCGGAGTAGCCAGGGTCGAACTCGAGCGCCGCATGCAGTTGCGTCGTCGCCTCGGCCGCCTCGCCGTGGTCGAGCAGCGCGACGCCGAGCGAATAGCGCAACAGCGCGCCGTCGCGCGGACCGCCGAGTTGCGCGCGCAGGGCTTCGATGCGCGCCGCGTGATTCATGGATGGCCAGCCGTTCGGAAATCAGGAAGGCGTACCGTACGCCACGGGACTTGCAGCGATCGCGCGAGCCAGCTATTCGAATCGTCGAGCAGCCACGCACGATCGCCTTCAGTGTATGCCGGAATAGCGCCAGTAGTCGGGCGCCGGCAGCAGCACCGTCGGAACACGCGGTTCGGGCGGCTGCTGGCCGCGCCGCAGGGCGGCGAGAATCGGGGCGTCCCAGATCACCATCCAGACTCCGCGGTAGGGCTGCACCAGTCGTGCGTAGCGCAGATCGTCGGAAGAAAGGCGATCGGGATACTCGATGACGATTCCGCGCGGATGTTGCGAGGCCCACACCTGCAACCGCTGGCCTCCGTACAGCCGTTCGATCGGCCGCGTCATGCGGCCCATGAATTCGAATTGGCCGTCGTAGATGCCGAGATTGCCGATCGCGCGACCGTCCGCCTCCGCGCTCGCGAGCATTCGCGAGGCGGGACGCATGTCGAACGCCGGGGATTGCGCGGCCGCGAACAGGGCGTAGGCGGCGGCGCTGGCGATCAGGCTGGCGGTGGCGATGCGGCGGAGCTTGCCGCGCCCAGGCAACAGCATCAGCACGCCGAGCAGCAGATACAGCACGCCGAACGGTGCGCTCCCGGAAGCGAAGTCGCGCAGCCAGTGCCCGTGCAGCAAGCCGGCACGGGCCAGCAGCGGCAGCGCGAACAGCAGCGCGGCCAGCGCGAAGGATCCCAGCGCCAGCAGCCAGGCACCCAGCCACGCGCTGTGGGCCGCCCAGCCGCCCCGCGCGCGCAAGTCGGCCAGCGCCGCCGCCATCACGATCGCTGCGGCCGGGAGTTCGGCGATGAGGTAGTAGCTCTGCTTGCCGCTGAACGCGCTGAAGATCACGAACGCCGGCACCAGCCACGCGAGGAGCATCCGCAGCCCCGGCGCGAGCGGCGGCCGAAGCGACACCACCGCAGCCCACATCCGGGGCCACAGCACGAACGGAAACAGCAGCACCGCGGCCCACGGCAGGTACCACCAGAACGGTCGCTCGTGGATGAAGGCATCGACCACCCGGCCGCTGGTTTGCTTGAACAACAGGTTGTGGGTGTAGGCGTCGGTGCTCGCGAGCACGGCGGGGAGCACCCATGCCGCGAGGATGACGCATCCGCCGACGATCGCGGCGACTCCGAAGCCGTACCAGCGCGCGGGATGTTCGCGTGCGTAAGCCGACCACCATGGCGCGAGCAACCAGACGGGCGCGACGTGCACCAGCATCACCGGGCCCTTGGTCAGGAGGCCGAGCCCGATCGCGATCGCGAAGCCGATCCAGTTCGGCGCGGTCCGCCGCCGGGACGGCACCAGGCACAGCATCGCCGCCAGCACCCATACCGCCAGCAGGCCGTCGTACATGATCTGCAGGCCATACAGGAAGCCGTAGCTAAGGCCCAGCAAAAGCCAGGGCGTCGAGCGCGCCACCCACGCGCGGTCGGGGAACAGCCGGCGTGCCAATGACTGCGCAAGGATGAGCTGCGACGCGCCGATCAGCACCATCAACACGCGTGGCCACACATCGTTGACGCCGAACACCGTCCAGCCGGCGTGGATCATCCAGAACAGCAGCGGTGCTTTCTGCGCGTACGGCGCGCCGTTGATATGCGGGACCAGGAACTGGTGGTGCGCCCACATGTCCCATGCCACCGCGAGCGCGCGGGTGGAATGCAGCGGGATCGGCGGCTGCATGAAGATCGCGACCAGCGCGATCAGCAGGTACAGCGGCAGCCACCAGGCAAGGGCGCGCAGGTGTTCGAGGCGGGCGAGGGAAGCGTCGGTCAAGGCCAGGGTCTGTTGACGCTATGCCAAGCGAGCTGCGGAGCAACCCTGCGGGCCGTGGCCCATTGCCCGCATGGCTGTGTCATCGCTCGTCGATGTATCGACATACATCGTCCTCGTTCTTCCTTGCCCTGCGAACAATGGGCCGACGGCGCAGCCGTTTGGCATAGCGTCAACAGACCCCCAGCGAGTGCCGCGGCGCGAAGCCAGATTGTAGCCGATGCGACAAGCGCGGCCCGGCCGCTCGGGACGCGCCGGATCGGGCAAGCGATGGTCTTATCCGGATATCCTTTGGTGGCCTCGACGCAGGGCCTCCCGCATGACGCGCACCATGCCTGGATCGACGATGCTCGAACTCTCCCACCTCAGGCCGCTTGCGCTTGGGCACCAGCGCGCGGTGCACCAGCACCCGCATGATCCTGATCTGCTGGTCAAGACGATGCGGCCCGAGTCGCTGGCGAAGCGCTGGGAGGGCTGGGGAAACTGGGCCAAGCGTCTGACGCGCACCCGGCACTACTTCAACTGTGTTCGCGAAGTGAAGGAGTATGTGGCCATGCGGGTCGAACCGGATGCGCGGCCGCCGATCGTGCGCATCGTCGGGTTGGTCGATACCGATCTCGGCCTCGGACTGGTCTGCGAGAAGGTGCGCGGTCCCGATGGCGACATGGCGCCGACCTTGCTGCAGTGCTGGCTCGACCACGGCGGCGAGCCGCCATGGGCCGCCGCTGCGCTTGAGGCGTTTCGCGATGACTCCTCGCTGCAACGTGATCGTTGGCGACCTCAACGTTGCGAACCTGGTGTACGGCAGCGATTCGGCGGGTGGGCCGCGGCTGGCGATGATCGACGGCTTCGGGGAAAAACGTCATCCCGCTCCAGTCGATGTCGGGCCGCTACAACCGCCACGCGATCCGGCGCCGCTATCGCCGGATGCTGCGCGATCTCACCACGCCTATGCCGGAGTGGACGGGGGCTCGCACGGCTCCCTGAGCAGGCACGCCGCGGTGTCAGTCGTCGTCCGGATTGCTGCCAGCGGACGCGGTCACCGTCGGCGTGCAGCCCGGGATCACGGCGTCTGCGCGAAACACCCACCACCCGCGGCGGTTGGCCTTGCCCAACGGGTGCGCCTTGTCCTCGTTCACGCATGGCTCCATCGCCTTGCCGATGCTGAAGATCCAGCGCGAGGCCGGATCCTGGGCCTGCCAGGCCACCGCTGCCGCCAACTGCTGCGGCAGCGGCTGCGTCATGCCGAATTCGACCGTGGGTCCCTGGGCCATGAAGAGGTTCTGCTCGCGCGGACCCACCAGCCCGATTTCGGCGCGCGGGCCGACCCACTCGCGCGCCTCCCGCATGACGCCTGCGGCGGAACTCGAATCGTTGAGCAGTGGATAGGCCCACAGACTCCAGACCACCCACAATCCGGTGATGCCCGCCAGCAGCCCCCACACGCCATGGCGAGGGCGGAAGGCGAGCGCGGCGAGCGCAAGCAGGGCGCCGATGGTGATGATCATCCAGCACAGCATCGCGCGTTCGTCCTGCAGGCCGTGCCCTGCGATGTGCGCGTTGAAGCCGGCAATATCGTGCCCCGTGAGCGCCAGCGTGCCGGCACCCACGACCACCAGCCCGGCTACCAGGCCGATCGCGAACGCGCTCCACCGCAGCCAGCGGGTGCGCAGCATGTCCGCGATGTACGGCGCCATCGACAGCGCCACCATCGGGATCACCGGCATCACGTAGACGTCGCGCTTGCCCGTGGGGATGCTGAAGAACACCAGCACCAGCACCGACCAGACCAACGGCAACAGCACGCGCGCTTCACCGGCCCGCAACGCCCGCCACCAGCGTGGCACCGCGCCGAAGTAGAGCAGCGTCATGGGGAACCAGTTGAACAGCACGATGCCGACGAAGTACCACGACGGTTGCGGATGCGACCATGAACCCGCGTACCGTCCCGCGGTCTGGTGGAACAGGATGTCCTGGACGTAGGCGTGGTACTCGGCGCCGCCGCGAAAGTGCGCGACCAGCAGCATTGGCACGCCCCAGCCCAGGATCGGCAGCAGGAACGCGGGCACGCCCAGCAGCCAGCGCGGATCGCGCCAACCCGGGCGGGCGACGCCGTCGGGGCTGCGCCAGCATGCCCATGCGTAGGGCAGCAGCATCAGTAGTGCAAGGAAGCCGACGCCCTTGGTGATGACCCCGAGCCCGGCCGCGAAGCAGCCGAGCGCGTACGCCCGCCAATTGGGCCCCCGCAAGCAGTGCAGCAACAGCCCCCAGTTCGCGAGGGTGATCCAGAACGTGATCAGCGGGTCGATCTGCGCCCGCTTCATCTGGAAGGTGAACTCGAACACGAACAGCACCGTGATCGCGGCGAACAGCCCGGCGCGGTGGCTCCACAGCCGGCGGCCGAGGTCATAGGTGAGCGCGAGCGTGCCGAGCCCCGAGGCCAGCGACGGCAGCAGGAACCAGCCGCGCCAGCCTCCCGTCAGCCAGTAGGCGCACGCCTGCAGCCACATGAACAGGGGCGGCTTGTCGGCATACAGTTCGATGCCGCGGTGCGGGAACAGCCAGCGACCCGTCTCGATCATCTGCCGCGCGACCAGCGCGAAACGCGGTTCATCGGAAGGCCACGGGTCGCGCAGGCCCATCCCGAGACCGAGCAGCACCAGCGCGAAACCCAGGAACAGCCAGAGCTCGCGGCGCTGCTCGGGCGACAACCGTGGAATCGCTGGAGGTGGAAAAACGGTGGCGAGGTTCATGTCGTGTCCGTTCGCGAGGTGCTGGCCGACGCGTGCCCCGATGATACGGTGCAACGCGCGAAGCAGCAGGCGGCGCGTTTTGGCCTCGGCCAGTTTCAGCGGCGGTTCGCCGCGCCGGCCCACGCTGAGTGCCGGTTACACTTGCCGCGAGTTTCCAGCACGCAATGCCATGCCCGAGCGCCCGCGCATTTCGGCCTGCATCATCACGTTGAACG
>JBOHYO010000348.1:0-5353 GCA_050737935.1 Rhodanobacteraceae bacterium | reverse complement strand
CTGCCGGAATGCGTTGTCGTTGAACGCCGCGAGCGATTGCACCGCGAAGAACGGCGCGAAGCGGCGTCTGGCCAGCAGGCGGAATTGTCTCAGGCGCGGATGCTAGCGGATGCCGGCGCGATCCGCCGCGCCCAGCGGAAGCCGATCGCACGGAACCAGGAAAGGGACGCCAAGCAGAAACAAAAACTGGATCCCGGCCTACGCCGGAATGGCGGGCCAGTAGCGCATCAATGGCGCTTGAGCGCCCGGTGCCCGATGTCGCGTCGGCAGAACGCGCCATCGAAACGGATGCGATCCACGGCAGCGTAGGCACGATCGCGCGCCTGCGACAAATCGTCGCCGAGCGCACAGGCGGTGAGCACCCGACCGCCGGCGGTAACCACGCGGCCCTGCGCGTCCAGGTTCGTGCCGGCGTGGAAGATGTTCACATCGCGCTCGGCCTTGGCGTCCAGTCCCGCAATCAGATCGCCCTTCTCCGGGGCGGCGGGATAGCCTCGTGCCGCAATCACCACGCCAAGCGAGGGGCGTGGATCCCATCGCGCCGCGGTGCGGTCGAGTTTGCCGTCCAGCGCGGCATCGATCAGGTCGGCAAGGTCGGATTCCAGGCGCATCAGGATCGGCTGGCATTCGGGATCGCCGAAGCGCACGTTGAACTCGATCACTTTCGGCGCGCCGCTCTTGTCGATCATCAGTCCTGCATACAGGAAGCCTGTGAACGGCACACCTTCGGCAGCCATGCCGCGCAGCGTCGGCTGGATGACCTCGCGCAGGATCCGCTGCTCGACTTCCGGCGTCACCATCGGGGCGGGCGAGTACGCGCCCATCCCGCCGGTGTTGGGCCCGAGGTCTCCCTCGTCGCGGCGCTTGTGATCCTGGCTGGAGGCCATCGACACCGCATGGGCGCCGTCCGCCATCACGATGTAACTGGCTTCCTCGCCGTCCAGGAATTCCTCGACCACGACCCGCGCCCCGGCGTCGCCGAACGCGTGTGCCGTGAGCATCTCGCGCAACGCGCGCTCGGCCTCTTGCGGGGTCGTCGCGACGACCACGCCCTTGCCCGCGGCGAGACCGTCCGCCTTGATCACGATCGGAACGCCCTGGGCGCGCACATGGTCGAGCGCGGCATCGAGCTCGGTGAACACCGCGTGGCGCGCGGTCGGAATGCCGTGGCGCTCGAGGAACGCCTTGGCGAACGCCTTGGAGCCTTCCAACTGGGACGCGGCGGCAGTCGGCCCGAAAATGCGCAGGCCGGCCGCGCGGAACCTGTCGACGATGCCCGCGACGAGCGGTGCCTCGGGACCGACCACGGTGAGGTCGATGTGCTCGTCGCGCGCGAGCTGCAGCAAACCGTCCAGATCGGTGGCGGCGACAGCGGCATTTCGCATGTCAGGCTCGCGTGCGGTGCCCGCGTTGCCGGGCGCCACGATCACTTCGGAGACGCGCGACGACTGTGCGAGCTTCCAGGCCAGCGAATGCTCGCGGCCGCCCGAGCCAATGACGAGGGCTTTCATGGAAATCGGGATCCGGGATCCGGGACCCGGGACCCGTGGCGCGCGAAAATTTTCATGATCAGGTGTGGTCTGCGGCGAAGCCGCGCATGGTCATGACGGGGCTTCGCCGAAGCAACCAATCCGCCCATGGAAGCAAAAAACCGATCCAAGCGCACATATGCTGCATTTTACTTCGGGTCCCGGGTCCCGGGTCCCGGGTCCCGCTTCAGCATCTCCAGCATCGACGCTCGCGGCAGCTTTCCGGTCTCGCAGCGCGGCAGCGCATCCACGAGCTTCAGCGGTCGCGGCAGGAATACGGGGTCGATGCTCCCGCGCAGCGCGTCGAGGATCGCGGCTGCCGACAAACCGGGCGCGACCGCCAGCGCGGCGATCCGGCGCACGCCCACCGTGTCGGTTTCGTCGAGCTGGAATACCACACCATCGCGCACGCCCGGCACCGCCAACAGCTTGCAGGTGAGGTCGCCCAGCGAAGCACGTTTGCCGGCAATTTCGAGAAGATCGGTATTGCGGCCGCACAAGTGGAAACGCCCGCCTGCATCCAGCTCGACGATGTCGGCGAGCACTACCGGCTGCGCGAGCTGCGGTGCCTCGACACGGGTGCCGTCCGGTTGCGGGTGCAGCGCGACGCCCGGATATGGCGTCCACGCTTGCTCCCAAGCCGTGCGGCGATGCGCAATCACGCAGGTCTCGGTGGAACCGAACACCTCCTGCACGGG
Source organism: Rhodanobacteraceae bacterium (assembly GCA_050737935.1). GTDB lineage: Bacteria > Pseudomonadota > Gammaproteobacteria > Xanthomonadales > Rhodanobacteraceae > 66-474. The sequence continues at coordinate 3,126 of JBOHYO010000348.1, read as the reverse complement.
AGCGCCGAAACGATCCTCGGCCATCCGCGCGAGTTCGCGCGTCAATGGCGCGGTCGCCGACACGATGCCCGAGAACACGGGCAACGCCTGGTTCGAGTCGAGCAGCGCGCGAAGATGCACGGGCGTCGTCACCAGGATGCGCGGTTCGGGCAACGATCCCAGCGCGTCGGCGATGTCCGCCGCGAAGAACGGCCGTCCGGCATGCACCGCGGCATAGCCGAACAGCGGCAGCAGCACCGAGAACTCCAGGCCGTACATGTGCTGGGGCGGCACGGTCGCGACCACGTGGTAATCGCCGCCGGCCAAGCCCCGCAGCAGCGCATCGTTGTGGCCGCTCGAAACGCTGAGCTTGTCCCAGCGTTTGACGTTGGCGCGTGGCACCCCGGTGGATCCGGACGTATAGCCGATCGCGACCTCCGCCGCCTCCGGGACCAGCACCGGTGCCACGGTTCGCGCCACGCTCTCCGGTGCGAAGCGGAGGTAGTGCGGCGGTTCTGGAGCGAGTGCCGAGTCGCCGATCGTGTAGCTGCCGGGATGCGCGGCGAGCGCCTCGTCGATCGCATGGGGTACCCGCGACGGCGGCAGCAGGTTGACTTGACCGCGCGAGGCCAACGCCGCGAACGCCACGAGGAACGCGTAGCGATCCTCGCACAGGTTCACGGCGGCCGTGCCCCGGGGCAACCGCTCGGCGAGCGCCGCAACGTCTGCGAGAAACGCCGCTACCGTGATCGGCCGGTCGTTACGCCAGGCGATCGTTCGCCCGGTCGCTACGCCCGCGAGCAACGGCCGACAACGCCCGGCAGGTTCGCCCCCTGTGGATTCGAATACGCTGGACACTGGAACTCCCCGTTCCCTCAGGCCCGGATGATAGCGCCGCTCACGGCGTCCGTGATCGGCGTCGGCCGATCGAGACCGCCCAGCGGGGCATCCAGTACGCCATCGAGTTCAGCGCCGAACAGCGATGCCACCTCCCGGGCGCTGCGCACCGGCGCCTGGCCATGACGATTGGCGCTGGTGGAGACCAGCGGGCCGCCAAAGGCGCGGCACAGCGCAGCCGAAGGCGCGTGCGCGGTCACGCGCAGCGCAATGCCGGCGTGGCCGCCGGCCACCCACGCCGGCACCCGCGACGAGCGCGGGAAGATGAAGGTGCGCGCGCCCGGCCACGCAGCCCGCGCGCGGGCCAGCGCCGCGTCGGGCACATCACCGATCCAGTCCTGGACCTGCACGAAGTCGGCGGCGATCAGGAGCACCCCCTGTTCGGGCTGCCGCCGCTTCAGCGCAAAGACTTTCTCGAACGCAGCCCGGTTGTCGGGATCGCAACCCAGGCCATACACGCCTTCCGTCGGGTACGCCAGCACGCCGCCATCCCGCAACACGGCGGCGGCGGATTCGACTTCATCGATACTGAAAATGCGCATCCAGTCGCCACGCGCGGCTCAAACATCGAACGGCGGCGATTCCGTATCAGGCGGCGCCGATGGCTTCGCGCGGACCGCCTTCTTCGCCGGGGTTTTCTTCGCCGCGGACTTTTTGCGCGCGGTTTTCTTCGCGGCCGTTTTCTTCGTCGTGGCTTTCTTTGCGGCGGCTTTTTTTGCCGGCGCCTTCCCGGCGGCCGTCTTTTTCGCCGCGGTTTTTTTGAACGCACCGCGTCCGCGCCGCACCGGCGCGGCCTCGACCAGCGCCTGGCATTCGGCGTGGGTCAGCGATTTCGGCTCCCGTTCCTTGGGCACCCGCGCATTCTTTTCGCCGTTGGTGATGTACGGGCCATAGCGGCCGTTCAACACCTGAATGCCGTCGCCGAAGTCGTGGATCACGCGGTTGGCGATGAGCTCCTGCTTCTCGCGGATCAGTTCGCGGGCGCGTTCGAGCGTCACGGTTTGCGCGCTGTCCTCGCCCTTGAGCGACGCGTACAGCTCGCCCTGCTTGACGAACGGCCCGAAGCGGCCGATGCCGGCGCTGATTTCCTGGCCGTCTCCGTCCGCACCCAGCGTCCGCGGCAGTTTGAACAACTCCAGCGCATCTTCCAGCGTGATGGTGTGCATGCTCTGGCCGGGCAGCAAGGACGCGAACTTGAGCTTCTCGTCGCTGTCCTTGTCGCCGAGCGCGGCATAGGGCCCGTAGCGGCCCAGCCGCACCGAGACCGGCTTGCCGGTTTTCGGATCGTCGCCCAGCAGGCGCGCACCAGTCGCCTCGCTGCGATCGACGGTTTCCATCTTGTCGTCGACCAGCGCCTTGAACGGCTTCCAGAACCCCGCCATCAGCGGACGCCATTCTTCCTCGCCGCGGCTGACCGCGTCGAGTTCGTCCTCGAGTTTCGCGGTGAAGTCGTAATCGACGTACTGGGTGAAGTGCGCGGTCAGGAACTTGGCTACCGCACGTCCGACGTCGGTGGGCTTGAAGCGGCGCGAATCGAGGATCACGTAGTCGCGGTTGAGCAACGTCTGGATGATGCTGGCATACGTCGAAGGACGGCCGATGCCGTACTCCTCCAGCGTTTTGACCAGCGACGCTTCGGAATAGCGCGGCGGCGGCTCGGTGAAATGCTGGTCGGCCGCGATGTCGGAGAGCGGCACCGCCTCGCCCACGGTCAACGCGGGCAGCTTGCGCGATTCCTCGTCCTCGGCCGACTTCTGGTCGCGTCCTTCCTCGTACACCGCAAGGAACCCCGGGTCGACCACCGTGGTGCCGGTGGCGCGGAACGCGGCGTCGCCGCCGCAGGGAAACTCGACCGCGACGGTATTCAACGTCGCCGGCTTCATCTGGCAAGCCACCGCGCGCTTCCAGATCAACTCGTACAGCCTCAACTGGTCCGGCGTCAGGTACGCGGCGACCGATTTCGGCGTGCGCAAGCCTGAGGTCGGGCGGATCGCCTCGTGCGCCTCCTGCGCGTTCTTGGACTTGGTCTTGTAGACCTGCGGCTGCTCCGGCAGCGCCTTGGCGCCGTAGTCGCGTTCGATCAGTTGGCGCAGTTCGGCCACGGCATCGTCGCCGAGCACGGTGGCGTCGGTACGCATGTAGGTGATCAGGCCGACGCTTTCGCCACCCAGCGACACGCCCTCGTACAAGCCCTGCGCGACGCGCATCGTCCGGCTGGTGGCCATGCCGAGCTTGCGCGCGGCCTCCTGC
>JBOHYO010000347.1:0-5000 GCA_050737935.1 Rhodanobacteraceae bacterium | reverse complement strand
TCATCGACGTGTTTCCCGCCGGCGAAAAACCGATGGTACGTTCGATGCTGTCGGAGAGCTTGCGCGCGGTGATTTCGCAGACGCTGATGAAGAAAGTCGGCGGCGGCCGCATCGCCGCGCACGAGATCATGGTCGGCATTCCCGCCATCAGGAATCTCATTCGCGAAGACAAGGTCGCGCAGATGTATTCCTCGATTCAGACTGGCCAGCAGTATGGCATGCAGACCCTCGACCAATGCCTGCAGGACCTCGTTCGCCGCGGTCTGGTCAGCCGGCAGGAAGCGATTGGGCGCGCCAAAGCCAAGGATATTTTCAAGTGAGTTCAGGATGAACTCATCCCGTGCAGCACATGGATGTGCGATGACACGGGCCCCATTTTTGATGACACAAAATCAAAATGGATCCCGGCGTTCGCCGGGATGACACAAGCCGAGGCTGGGGATGCAAATCCCCGGCCTTCGGCCGTTGCAGAAACAAGCTGTACAAAAAATCAGTTTGAGTTGTTCACACGAAGTAGCAACAGATGGGCGTGCTGGTGCCGGCAATACCAGCGACTTCCTAGGTGACAGCTCCACCACGTTTCCTTCAGGGCCCGCATGCGGCCCGATGCCCACGAACGAGGCGGTAGCATCCATGACGACCTATTCCTTCACCGAAAAGAAGCGCATCCGCAAGGATTTCGGCAAGCGCCCGCCGGTACTCGGCGTGCCGAACCTGCTGACCATCCAGACCGATTCCTACCGGGATTTCCTGCAGGCCGACGTGCCGGCGAACCAGCGCAAGGATGCCGGCTTGCAGGCGGCGCTGAAATCCGTGTTCCCGATCCGCAGCCATTCCGGCAATGCGGAGCTGGATTTTGTCGATTACCACTTCGGTGAACCCGCATTCGACGAGCGCGAGTGCCGCATGCGCGGCATGAGCTATGGCGCGCCCTTGCGCGTGAAGGTCCGCCTGGTCATCTACGACAAGGACAGCCCCGCGTCCAGGAAGGTCACCAAGCTGGTGAAGGAGCAGGAGGTCTACATGGGCGAGATCCCGCTCATGACCGGCACCGGCACCTTCATCGTCAACGGCACCGAGCGCGTGATCGTCTCGCAGTTGCACCGCTCGCCCGGCGTGTTCTTCGACCACGACAAGGGCAAGCAGCACTCCTCGTGCAAGCTGCTGTTCAACGCGCGCGTGATCCCGTATCGCGGCTCGTGGCTCGACTTCGAGTTCGACCCCAAGGAAGTGCTGTACACCCGCATCGACCGCCGCCGCAAGCTGCCGGTGACGATCCTGCTGCGCGCCCTCGGCTACACCAACGAGGAGATGCTGGACATCTTCTTCGAGCACAACGTGTTCCACCTCAACGAGGAAGGCCACGCCGAGCTGGCGCTGGTGCCCGAGCGGCTGCGCGGCGAAACCCTGAATTTCGACCTGGTCGCCGGCGACAAGGTGCTGGTCGAGAAGGACAAGCGCATCACCGCCCGCCATGTGCGCGAGCTGAAGAATGCCCAGGTCACCTCTCTCGAGGTGCCCGATGACTACATGATCGGCCGCATCCTCGCCAATGACATCGTGGACGAGAAGACCGGCGAGCTGCTGGCGTCCGCCAACGACGAGCTGACGGCCGAGCACATCGCGAATTTCCGCGAGACCGGCGTCGACACGATCGCGACCCTGTTCGTGAACGACCTCGACCGCGGCCCCTACATTTCCAACACCCTGCGCGCCGACCCGACCAACACCCAGTTGGAAGCGCTGGTCGAGATTTACCGGATGATGCGCCCCGGCGAGCCGCCGACCAAGGAAGCCGCGCAGAACCTGTTCCACAACCTGTTCTTCACCTTCGAGCGCTATGACCTTTCCACGGTCGGCCGCATGAAGTTCAACCGACGCGTCGGCCGCTCGGAAGTGACCGGACCCTCGGTGATCTACGACCAACGGTATTTCTCGTCGCGCAAGGAAGACGAGGCTGCCAGGCTGGTCGCCGCGCAGGGCGAGACCTCCGACGTCCTCGACGTGTTGAAGGTCCTGATCGAGATCAAGAACGGCCACGGCACCGTGGACGACATCGATCATCTCGGCAACCGGCGCGTGCGCAGCGTCGGCGAGATGGCCGAAAACGCGTTCCGCATCGGGTTGGTGCGCGTCGAGCGTGCGGTCAAGGAGCGCCTGTCGCTGGCCGAAGCCGACAACCTGGGTCCGCAGGACCTCATCAACGCCAAGCCGGTCGCTGCGGCGGTGAAGGAGTTCTTCGGTTCCTCGCAGCTGTCGCAGTTCATGGACCAGAACAATCCGCTATCGGAAGTCACCCACAAGCGTCGCGTCTCGGCGCTGGGGCCGGGCGGCTTGACCCGCGAACGCGCGGGCTTCGAGGTGCGCGACGTGCACCCGACCCATTACGGCCGCGTGTGCACCATCGAAACGCCGGAAGGCCCGAACATCGGCCTCATCAACTCGCTGGCGGTGTATGCACGCACCAATCATTACGGCTTCCTGGAAACGCCGTACCGCAAGGTGACCAACGGCAAGGTCACCGACGAGGTCGATTACCTGTCCGCGATCGAGGAAGGCAACTTCGTGATCGCGCAGGCCAACTCGCCGCTCGACAAGCACGGCAAGTTCACCGAGGAGTTCGTGTCCTGCCGCTTCCGCGGCGAGTCCGAACTGCGTCCGGTCCCCGACATCAACTACATGGATGTGTCGCCGATGCAGACGGTGTCGGTGGCGGCGGCGCTGGTGCCGTTCCTGGAGCACGACGATGCCAACCGCGCGCTGATGGGCGCCAACATGCAGCGCCAGGCGGTGCCGACGCTGCGCAGCGAGAAGCCGTTGGTCGGCACCGGCATCGAGCGCGCCGTGGCGCGCGATTCCGGCGTCACGATCGTGGCGCGCCGTGGCGGCGCGGTCGAGCAGGTCGATGCAGCGCGCATCGTGGTGCGGGTGAACGACAAGGAGATCGGCGAGAACGATCCGGGCGTGGACATCTACACCCTCACCAAGTACACCCGTTCCAACCAGAGCACCAACCTGAACCAGCGGCCGCTGGTGAATGTCGGCGACAAGGTCGCCAAGGGCGACACCCTGGCCGACGGTTCCTCGACCGACCTCGGCGAGCTCGCGCTCGGCCAGAACATGCTGGTCGCGTTCATGCCGTGGAACGGCTACAACTTCGAGGACTCGGTGCTGCTGTCCGAGCGCGTGGTGCAGGAAGACCGCTATACCTCGATCCACATCGAGGAGCTTTCCAGCCAGGCTCGCGATACCAAGCTCGGCCCCGAGGAGATCACCGCCGATATTCCGAACGTGGGCGAGCAGGCGCTGAACCGCCTCGACAAGTCCGGCATCGTCTATATCGGTGCCGAGGTGAAGGTCGGCGACATCCTGGTCGGCAAGGTCACGCCCAAGGGCGAAAGCCAGTTGACCCCGGAAGAGAAGCTGCTGCGCGCGATCTTCGGCGAGAAGGCGTCCGACGTGAAGGACTCCAGCTTGCGCGTGCCGCCCGGCATGGACGGCACCGTGATTGACGTGCAGGTGTTCACCCGCGACGGCATCGAGAAGGACGAACGCGCGCGCCAGATCGAGGAGATGGAAATCCAGCGCGTCCGCAAGGATCTGGATGACCAGTTCCGGATCCTGGAAGGCGCGATCTACGGGCGCCTGCGTTCGCAGCTCGTCGGCAAGCCGGCCAACAACGGCCCGCAGGGCTTGAAGAAGAACGCGACCATCACCGACGAATACCTCGACAGCCTGAAGAAGGACGAGTGGTTCAAGGTCAACCCGAAGGACGAGGACGCCGCGGAGCTCGTTTCGCGCGCGGCCGAGCAGATCAAGCGCCACAAGGAAGCCTTCGACAAGCGCTTCCGCGAGAAGCAGGCCAAGATCACGGCTGGCGACGATCTCGCGCCGGGCGTGCTGAAGCAGGTCAAGGTGCATCTCGCGGTCAAGCGCCGCATCCAGCCGGGCGACAAGATGGCCGGTCGCCACGGCAACAAGGGCGTGGTGTCGATGATCGCGCCTGTCGAGGACATGCCGTACATGGCAGACGGTGCGCCGATCGACATCGTGCTGAATCCGCTGGGCGTTCCGAGCCGCATGAACATCGGCCAGATCCTCGAGACCCACCTCGGGTGGGCCGCCAAGGGCCTGGGCGAGAAGATCGGCCGGATGCTGGAAGCGAAGGAAAAGGCCGACAAGGTCCGCAAGTTCCTCAACGAGATCTACAACACCGGCCGGGCCCAGCACCACGTCGACCTCGACGGCTTGAAGGACCACGAAATTCTCGCGCTGGCCGAGAATCTGCGCGCCGGCGTGCCGATGGCGACGCCGGTGTTCGACGGCGCCGAGGAGGACGAGATCAAGTCGATGCTGAAACTTGCCGAGCTGCCGGAGTCGGGTCAGACCATGCTGTACGACGGCCGTACCGGCGACGCCTTCGATCGTCCCGTCACGGTCGGCTACATGCATTACCTGAAGCTCAACCATCTGGTCGACGACAAGATGCATGCGCGTTCCACCGGTCCGTACTCGCTGGTGACCCAGCAGCCGTTGGGGGGCCGTGCGCAGTTCGGCGGCCAGCGCTTCGGCGAAATGGAAGTGTGGGCGCTGGAAGCCTACGGTGCGGCCTACACCCTGCGGGAAATGCTGACGGTGAAGTCCGACGACGTGCAAGGTCGCAACGACATGTACAAGAAGATCGTCGACGGCACCCACCAGATGTCGGCGGGCATGCCCGAATCGTTCAACGTGCTGGTCAAGGAGATCCGCTCGCTCGCGATCGACATGGAGCTGGAAGAAAGGTGAGGCACCGGGACACGGTACCCGGGACACGGGACCCGAAGAAGCACGCGCTTTGGCGCTCTTGCTCTTCCGGGTCCCCGGTCCCGGGTCCCCGGTCCCGATTCCCGTCCCTGATATCCAGCCGACCCGCCCAATCGAATTTCTCCGTATCGGAGTGAAGAAATGAAAGACCTTCTCAACCTGTTCAACCAGCAGACCCAGCCGCTCGACTTCGA
>JBOHYO010000346.1:0-3597 GCA_050737935.1 Rhodanobacteraceae bacterium | reverse complement strand
GCCCAACCTACGCGCTCGGCCAAGGTTTGTGGCGGGCGCAGCCTGCAGGTTGGGGTGAGCCCGGGCTCTGACCGGGCGAAGCCCAACATCGAGGCAACAACGTTGGGCTTCGCAAAAAGCGCTCAGCCCAACCTACGCGCTCGGCCAAGGTTTGTGGCGGGCGCAGCCTTTGCAGGTTGGGTTGAGCCCGGGCTTCATCCGGGGAAGCCCAACATTTTGCGCTACACCCACTCTCGCGGCTCGAGGTATGCTGCGAGCCGCGCCTCGGCGCTGTCGGGTTCGGGCGAATAACCGTATTCGTAGCGCACGCGCGGCGGCAGCGACATCAGGATGGATTCGGTGCGGCCGCCGCTTTGCAACCCGAACAGCGTGCCGCGGTCGTAGACCAGGTTGAATTCGACGTAGCGTCCGCGGCGGTACAACTGGAACTCGCGTTCGCGTTCGCCCCAGGGCAAACCCTTGCGGCGCTCGACGATCGGCAGGTAGGCGTCGAGAAAGCCGTTGCCGACAGCCTGCAGGAATGCGAAGGATTTTTCGAAGCCCCATTCATTGAGGTCGTCGAAGAACAGCCCGCCGATGCCGCGGGTTTCGTCGCGGTGCTTCAGGTAGAAATATTCGTCGCACCACTTCTTGTAGCGCGGATACACCTCGTCGCCGAAGGGTGCGCAGAGTTCGCGCGCGACCGTGTGCCAATGCACGCAGTCCTCGTCGACCGGATAGAACGGCGTGAGGTCGAAGCCGCCGCCGAACCACCACACTGGTGCCTCCCCGTCCTTGTCGGCTTCGAAATAGCGCACGTTGGCATGCGAGGTCGGCACGTAGGGGTTCTTCGGATGAATCACCAGCGACACCCCGGTCGCGATCCACGAGCGCCCCACGAGCTCCGGCCGATGCGCCGTCGCCGATGCCGGCAAGGTATCGCCGGTCACGCGCGAGTAATTCACGCCCGCCTGCTCGAACACCGCGCCATTTTTCAGTACCCGCGTGCGGCCACCGCCCCCCGCCGCGCGCCTCCACGCATCCTCGACGAAGCGCTCGCCACCATCGGCGAGCTCGACCGCACTGCAGATGCGATCCTGCAGGTCACGCAGCCACGTATCGACTTGTTCGACCGGCTTCGGCATTGCGCGGAGTTTGACAGCCGCGACGCGGCGGCTCAATGCGCGCGACGATCGTACCCGCACGTGCTTCCGTATACTGGCCAACCGACCCCTCCACGGCACGCCGGATGCCCGCACGCATGGAACCGCTCGCCATTGCCGCCCGCAGCGCCACCTCGGCGCTCGGTCGCGGACTGGCGGCGCACGTCGACGCTCTTTCCGGCGCACGCAGCGGCCTGCGGGCCAACGATTTTTCTTCCGCGCCGCTGGATTGCTTCATCGGCCGGGTGGCCGGCGTCGAGGAGGCGGCCTTGCCGCAAGCGTTCGCGCGCTGGGACTGCCGCAACAACCGCCTCGCATGGCTCGGGCTGCAACAGGACGACCTGCTGGATGCCATCGCCGCTGCAATCGCCCGACATGGCCCTGCGCGGATCGCGCTGGTCCTGGGCACGTCCACGGCCAGCATCGAGTCCACCGAGCAGGCGTACCGCCGGCTCGAAGACGGGCGCTTCCCCCCCGACATGCGGCGTCCCGAAATCCATACGCCGCATTCGCTGGGCGCATTCGTCGCCGATGCCACCGGCATCACCGGGCCGACGCTGACGATTTCGACGGCGTGCTCGTCCTCCGCCAAGGTGTTCGCGTCGGCCGAACGGCTGATCCGCCTCGGCCTCGCCGACGCCGCGCTGGTCGGGGGCGTCGACAGCCTGTGCGACAGCGTGTTGTTCGGGTTCCATTCGCTGGAACTGGTTTCCAGCCAACCCTGCCGTCCCTTCGACCGTCACCGCGATGGCATCTCGATCGGCGAGGCGGCGGCGTTCGCGCTGCTGGAACGCGTCGAACGCGCGCCGACCGCGCCGCGCCTGACCGGTTATGGCGAGTCGTCCGACGCCTGGCACATGTCCACGCCGCACCCGGAAGCCCGCGGTGCACTGGCCGCCCTGGACGACGCGCTGGCGCGCGCCGGGATCGATGCCGGCCAGATCGACTACGTCAACCTGCACGGCACCGCGACGGTGAAGAACGACGAGGTCGAGGCAAAGCTGTTGCCGCGCTTTTCTTCGCGGACGCGCGCCAGTTCGACCAAGGGTTTCACCGGCCACACGCTCGGTGCGGCCGGCGCGCTGGAAGCAGTGATCGCGTTGCTGGCCATCGAGCACGGCATGGTTCCGCCCGATCTCGGCTGCACCGACGCCTTGCCGGAAGCCGCGCCGTGGCTGGCATTGCAACCCGAAGCCCGCGACATCGATATCGCGCTCAGCAACTCCTTCGGGTTCGGCGGCAACAACGCCTGCCTCGTGTTCGCGCGCGGGACCGCCGCATGAACCACGCACGATCGCTCGCGGTAACGGGCATCGGCGCCTGGATGCCCGGTGCCCCGGACTGGCCGGCCCTGCGCGGCGTGTTGCGCGGCGAGCAAGGCCTCGCCGCAGACGCGCCCGACAAACCGGCCGCGGACGCGCTCCCTGCGGCGGAACGCCGGCGCGCGCCGGATGGCGTGCGCCTCGCCGTGGAAGTCGCGCAGCAGGCGTGCGCGATGGCGGGGTGCGATCCGTCCGGGCTTCCGTGCGTGTTTGCATCCACCCAGGGCGAACTCGCGATCACCGACTACGTGTGCGAGACCCTCGCCCGCGCGCCGCAGGAACTGTCGCCCACCAAATTCCACAACTCGGTGCTGAACGCACCCGCCGGATACTGGACCATCGCCACCGGCTGCACCGCGGCATCCGGCGCCGTGACCGCACACCACTACAGCTTCGCGGCGGGCCTGCTGGAAGCCGCATGCTTTGCGTGCGCCGAAAAGACGCCGGTGCTGTTCGCCTGCTGCGAGGTCGCGTCCACCGGACCGCTCGCCGAGATGACCCGAACCACGCTCGCGTTCGGCGTGGCGCTGGTGCTGGCACCCGCCGCGACGAGCGGTGCGCGGCTGCGCTGGTCGCTGCGCGAGGCGGAAAGCAACACGCCGCAGCCCTTCGAACTGGCATTGCGAACGGTGGCAGGCGACAATCCTGCCAACGCGCACGCGCTGGCGCTGCTGGCCGCGCTGGCCGGCCGGGAATCGGCCGAGCTGGCGCTTCCGCTGTCGCCCGGACTGTCCCTGGACATGGAGATCACGCCTTGAGCGATACCAATGCCCGACCATTCGTGGTCATCCCCTGCCTCAACGAAGAACGGGCCATCGGCGAGTTGCTGGGCCGGGTGCTGGCGCATTGCGTGGACGTGATCGTGATCGATGACGGTTCCACCGATCGCACCGCCGCGATCGTCGCCGCGCTGCCGGTGACCCTGATTCGCCATGATGCGCGGCGCGGCAAGGGCGAGGCGCTGCGCGCCGGTTTCCGCAAGGCCCTGGAACTCGGCGCCAGCGGCGTGCTGACGATGGATGGCGACGGCCAGCACGATCCCGCCGACATCCCGCGCATCCTGGCGGCCGTCCGTCGGTTCCCGGGCGCGCTGGTGATCGGCGCGAGGATGCTGGGGAAGGAGTGCCAGCCGG
>JBOHYO010000345.1:0-11960 GCA_050737935.1 Rhodanobacteraceae bacterium | reverse complement strand
TAGCTGTGTGACCACACGCTGGTTCCATCCTTGGCGCGGATCATGTTCACGGTGACGCGAATCCGGTTGCCCTGCTGGCGCACCGATCCCTGGATCAGGTGGGCCACCCCGAGTGCCGCACCGATCTGCGCCATGCTGTCCTGGCTGTCGCGGAACTTGAAGCTGGAATAGCTGCCGATCACCTTCAGGCCATTCACCTGGGTGAGGTCGGAAATCAATTCCTCCGACAGGCCGTCGGAAAAGTATTGCTGTTTGGAATCGCCGCTTTGGTTCGCCAATGGCAGCACGGCCACGGACTGGAACGGGATCTTGGCCAGTTCCGCGGCGATCGTCTTCGCGTCGGCCGCACTCGCAACGCTGTTCACGTCGCGATGCAGCACGAACGTATTGGTAGCCAGCAGCACGATCGCGACCGCCATCACGCCGATGATCCAGAAATCCAGCTTGCGGCCGGTGGCGCGGTGGAACGCCGGATCGACCGCACCGGGATCGCCTTCCCGCTTGAAACCCTCCGGGGTGAGCCTGTAGTACCACGCGAACGCAACCCAGAACGGAAAGCCGACCGCGCAGCCGATCACGAACCAGCGCGTAGTCCAATTCGGAGCGTTGAATACCGGCGCAAGCTGCGCGATGCCCTGGGAGAGCGCCCACACGGCGCCGACGTACACCGCCGCCGCGCGCAGGACGTGGCGGTGGCTGAGTTCGGCGACAATGCCGCGCTTTTGCGGTGCCTCGGCATGGTTGTCCACTCTGTGCCTCGGGACTCCCACCGGTGCCAGGCCGGTCTCCAGATGCGGGCAGTGTCGGGCTTCGCGCGATGCTATGCAAGCGGAATGCGCCAACGAAGCCGTCATTCGCGGCCAAGGGCCGCTCCTGCACAAGCATGCTGCAGGAGCGCGCCATGCGCGCGACCAGGGCAGAATGGGCACCCGCCGCGGGGGTGCGTTTCGAAAGCCTACCGGTCGCGATGGACGATGTATCGCGCCATCCAGCGCAACGGTTCGGCCGCGTCGCCGAAGCGATCCAGCGCGGCGAGCGCGTCAGCGTACAGCGCGTCCGCACGCTGCCGTGCCGCATCGATCCCCATCAACGAGGGATAGGTCGCCTTGCCGCGTGCGGCATCGGCTCCCTGGGTCTTCCCGGTGAGCGCCTGGTTGCCTTCGACGTCCAGTACGTCGTCCTTGATCTGGAACGCCAGGCCCATGCTCCCGGCATAACGCTCCAAGGCTTCGCGGGTCCCCCCCGGCAGATCGGCAACGGCACAGCATGGCATCGAAACCGCGGCGCGGATCAGCGCACCGGTCTTGCCGCGATCGAGCACCTCGAGCTCGGCCGCAGCCAGTTGCCGACCCTCGGATTCGAGGTCCACGGCCTGCCCGCCGGTCATCCCGAGTGAGCCTGTAGCCGCGGTGAGGACCGCGAGCATCCCGAGGCGCCGAGCCGCCTCATGCGCCCCGTCGCCCGCCAGGATCTCGAATGCGCGGGTCTGCAACGCATCGCCCGCGAGGATCGCCATCGCCACGCCAAACGCCTTGTGGGTGGACGGCTTGCCGCGCCGCAGCGGATCGTCGTCCATCGCCGGCAAGTCGTCATGGACCAGCGAGAAGGCATGGATGCATTCGACGGCGCAGGCGGCATCATCCAGCCGATCGGCTTCGATGCCCAGCAGCTCGCCGCTGGCGTAGCACAGCAGCGGCCGGATACGCTTGCCACCACCGAGCACCGAATAACGCATGGCGGCATGCAGCGATGCCGAAAGGGCGTCGCCGCCCGGCAGCCGCTCATCCAGCGCCTGCTCGACGCGTTCGAGATAGCCGGGCACACGGTCGGCAAAGGACATGGAAGTGCTCCGGGACAGAGGGCCGGGCGGCCGCGAATACCGCGCGAGCCTAGCGACCGCGGGACGCGGGTGTCAAAGTCTGGTGCGCGACTTCCACCTGATCTTCACGGAAAATCAGTACGATCAGCGGGTAACCCGAAGGCGACACGCCGAAGGAGACGAGCAGGATGATGAGCCACGTTGCAGCACGCACACCACAACGCGCCGCCCGGGCTTATCAGGACCGGATCCTGCCGGCGGTCTCGCGCACCTTCGCGTTGACCATCCCGCAGCTCGACGCGCGCCTGCGGACGGTGATCGCCAATGCCTACCTCCTGTGCCGGATCGCGGACACCATCGAGGATGAGCAATCGCTGCCGGCCGACGTCAAGCAACAGTTCCATGACCGTTTCACGCGGGTCGTCGCATCCACGGAAGACCCGGCCTCGTTCGCGCGCGACCTGGCGCCGCTGCTGAACGGCAATACGCTGGCCGCCGAACGCGACCTCGTCGGGCACGCGCCGGCGATCATCGAGATCACCGACAGTTTCAATCTGCGCCAGCGCGAGTCGCTGACGCGTTGCATCCGCACGATGTGCACCGGAATGCCGAGCTTCGAGCGGGAGGCGAGCACCGCGGGGCTCGCCGACATGCGCGAGATGGATCGCTACTGCTACTACGTCGCCGGCATCGTCGGGCAGACGCTGACCGAGTTGTTCTGCGACTACTCGCCGCGGATCGCCGAGCAGCGCGAAGCCATGGCCTCGCTGGACGTGTCGTTCGGCCAGGGTCTCCAGATGACCAATATCCTCAAGGATTTCTGGGAGGATCGCGATCGCGGCGTCTGCTGGTTGCCGCGCGACCTGTTCGCCTGCGCCGGCGTCGACCTTCAGGCCATCCGCCGGAGCGATGTTCCAGCCGCGTTCGGTCAAGGCTATGCGCAACTGATCGGAGTCGCCCACAGCCATTTGCGCAACGCGCTCAACTACACCTTGCTGATTCCCGAAAAGGAAGTCGGCATCCGCCGCTTCTGCCTGATCGCGGTGGGACTGGCCATGCGCACCCTGGCGTCGATCCTGGCGAAGCCGGACTTCACCGCGGGCGCGCAGGTGAAAGTATCCCGGCAGGTCGTCAAGAAGGTCGTGATCGCGACGCACCTGTTCGCCGGCTATAGCAGGGTGCTGCGGCGGTGGTTCGCGCGGCTGTCGTACGGCCTCCCGCTGCAGGCGCTGGCGGATGACTGGGGCGGACTGCTGCCCGGCCCGCACTCGGCATGGCCGCGCAGCGATGCCTGCGGCCCGGCCCAAGCCCTGACCTCGAAGTAGGCCAAAGACCATGGCCCCCGACTCCGGACTTCCGAACTTGCATCCCCTGCCGCGTGCCGGAACCCTCGTGCACGAGCGGACGCCAGGCAGGCTGGTCGCTGGCATCGATGCGGCGCGCGCCAGCATCCTGGCACACCAGCACCCGGACGGTTACTGGCAGTACGAGCTGGAAGCCGACTGCACCATCTCCGCCGAATACATCCTGATGCTGCACCACCTCGGTGAATCCGATTGCCTGCTCGAATCGCGGCTGGCCGGATACCTGCGCGGCCATCAGAACCGCGACGGTGGCTGGCCGCTCTACCCCGGCGGCGCCATGGACGTAAGCTGCAGCGTGAAGTGCTACTTCGCCCTGAAGCTTGCCGGCGACCGCCCCGACGCGCCGCACATGGTCCGTGCGCGCTCGGCGATCCTCGAGCGTGGCGGCGCCGCATGCAGCAACGTGTTCACCCGCATCGCACTGGCGCTATTCGGTGAACTGCCCTGGCGCGGCGTGCCGTTCATGCCGGTGGAAATCGTGCTGCTGCCGCGGTGGTTCCCGTTCAACCTGGCCAAGGTGTCGTACTGGTCACGCACGGTGATGGTGCCGCTGTCGGTGCTGACGTCGCTGAAGCCGCGCGCCGTCAACCCGCGTGGCGTGCACATCCGTGAGCTGTTTGTCACCCCACCGGAACGGGAACGGCATTACTTCCAGCCGCGCTCACTCCTGAACCGGGTGTTGTTCGCGTGCGAGGGAATCCTTCGCCGCGGCGAAGTCCTGATCCCGCGGCGGATGCGCAAGCGCGCGCTCAAGTGCGCGGAAAGCTGGATCCTGGAGCATCGCAACAGCGATGGCGGGCTGGGCGCCATTTTCCCGGCGATGGTCAACGCCTACGAGGCGCTGGCGCTGCTCGGGTACCCGGCGGACCACCCTGCGCGCAAGGAAACGCGCAAGGGCATAGACGATTTGTTGGTGGTCCGCGACCACGAGGCGTGGTGTCAGCCCTGCGTGTCGCCGGTGTGGGATACCGGCCTCGCCTGCCTGGCGCTGCAGGAAGACAGGGAGGCGCCCGGAGAACCCGTCCGGCGCGCACTCGACTGGCTTGCCGCGCGCCAGCTTTGCGAGGCGCCCGGCGACTGGCGCGAGTACCGGCCGAAACTCCCCGGCGGCGGCTGGGCCTTCCAGTTCAAGAACGATGCGTATCCCGACCTCGACGACACCGCGGTCGTGGCGCGTGCGATGTACCAGTCGCCCGACCGCGCACGCTACGCGGAAGCCATCGCCCGCGCAGCCGACTGGCTGGTGGGCATGCAGTCGCGCAACGGTGGATTCGCCGCGTTCGACGCAGACAACGACCATGGATGGCTCAACCAGATTCCCTTCGCCGACCATGGCGCGCTGCTCGACCCCCCGACCAGTGATGTCAGCGGCCGCGTGCTGAAGCTGCTGTCGCAGCTCGACCGTCCCCGCGACCGTGAGTCCCGCGAACGGGTATTGCGCTTCCTGATCGAAGAACAGACGTCCGACGGCGCGTGGTTCGGCCGCTGGGGCACCAACTACGTCTACGGAACCTGGTCCGTGCTGGTGGCGTTGCGCGCGGCTGGTCTCCCGGTCGACGCGCCCCCCATCCAGCGCGCGGCGCGGTGGCTGAAGTCGGTCCAGCAGGCCGACGGCGGCTGGGGCGAAGGCAACGACAGTTATCTGGATCCGCGGCTCCGGGGGCGCGGGACGCGCAGCGGCCCGACCCAGACGGCGTGGGCGCTGCTGGCGCTGATGCAGGCGGGCGAAGCGGGCAGCCCGGCGGCCGCGCGCGGCATCGATTACTTGTTGAAGACCCAGGTCGATGGCGGATGGCGCGATACGCGCTTCAACGCCCCGGGTTTTCCGCGCGTGTTCTATCTGAAGTACCACGGTTACAGCCGCTATTTCCCGTATTGGGCGCTGGTGCGCTACCGCAATGTCCGTGGCAAGGGCTGAATGCGTCGGGCTGGTCGTCGCGCTGGCCGCCGAGGCACGCAGCGTAGGGGCGCCGCGGCTGCGGCCCGGCGAATGCGCGCGCTGGCAGCACGGCTGGGTCGCGGTATCCGGGATCGGCCCGCACAACGCGATGCGGGCGGCGGAGCGCCTGCTCGCGTGCGGCGTGGATCAACTGGCGAACTGGGGCGTGGCGGGCGCACTGGATGCTACCCTCGCGCCCGGCGACATCGTCGTTCCCGAGCGCATTCGGCATGCCCCGGAGGATCCCGGCTTCGCCACCGATTCGGCCACGTGTGACAGGATCGTGGCGGCGTGTTCCGCGTCCCTGAACGTACGGCGGGGCGCATTGTGGTCTTCATCCGCGCCGATCACCAGCCAGGCGGACAAGCGCTCGCTGGCCGAGCGCTCCGGCGCGATCGCGGTGGACATGGAGGCGGCCGCGGTCGCTGCCGTGGCGGCCCGCGCAGGTTTGCCATTCGTCGCGGTCAAGGCGATTTGCGATCCGCTCGGGCGTGAACTGCCGCGGCGGATCATGCGCGCGCTGGACGGCGGTAGCGGTGGGCCGTCGTGGCGAATGGTTTCCGCGATCGCATTCGGTGGGCCGCCGGTCTGGAGCGCGGCGCGGGGGCTTGCGCAGGATTTCTCGCAGGCGCGGCGCGCACTGACCTCGGCCGCGCGACTCGCCGCGCGGGCCGCCGTCGCCGCATGAGTACGCGCGTCCTCGTCAGCGGCGCCAACGGGTTCGTGGGATCGGCGGTGTGTCTCGCCTTGCTGCGGCACGCATTCACGGTGCGCGCGCTCGTGCGCCCGACCAGCAACATTGCCAGCCTCGACCGGCTGGACGTGGAGATCGTGCGCGGCGACCTGCTCGACCCTCCAACGCTGCGCGCGGCGCTGGCAGGCTGCGAAGGTCTGTTCCACGTCGCCGCGGACTACCGCTTGTGGGCGCGCAATCCCGATGAAATCCGGATGGCCAACGTGCGCGGCACCCGCAACATTTTCGCGGCCGCGCGAACCTCCGGCGTCGAGCGCATCGTGCATACCTCGAGCGTCGCCACGCTTGGGTTGCACGACGACGCCACGCCGGCCGACGAGGACACACCCGCGGCCTATTCCGACATGATCGGCGAGTACAAACGCTCGAAATACCTCGCCGAGAAAACCGCGCGGCGTCGCGCGCGTGCCGGACAGGACATCGTGATCGTGAATCCGTCCGCGCCGGTCGGCCCGCGCGATCGCAAGCCCACCCCCACCGGCCAGATGATCCTCGACGCGGCGCGCGGCAAGATGCCAGCCTACGTCGATACCGGGCTCAACGTCGTGCACGTCGATGACGTCGCCGAGGGCCACGTGCTGGCCTTCCAGCGCGGCGAGCGTGGACACCGCTACATCCTCGGCGGCGAGAACATGAGCCTTCGTGAAATCCTCTCGACCGTCGCGGAACTCACCGGGCGCTCCGGACCGAAGGTTCGCCTGCCGCACGGCGCACTGCTGCCCATCGCGCACGCCGCCGAGGCCTGGGCGCGGCTGAGCGATCGCGCGCCCACGATCACCGTGGCGGGGATCAAGCTGGCGCGCCACAAGATGTATTTCACGAGCCTTCGCGCCGAAAACGAACTGGGCTATCGTGCGCGTCCCGCCCGTGACGCTCTTGCCGACGCAATACAATGGTTCCGGGCCAACGGATACTGCCGATGACATCGCCATCCGGGCGGGCGACCGCCCTCGCGCATCCGAATATCGCGTTGGTCAAATACTGGGGCAAACGCGACGATGCGCTGAACCTGCCGGCGTCGGGATCGCTATCGATTACGCTGGATGCGTTGCAGACGCGGACCTCCGTGTGCTTCGATCCCGCGCTTGGCCACGACGACATCGTGCTGAATGGACGGCGTGACCCAGCCGAGTCACACAAGATCACCGCGTTTCTCGATCTGCTGCGCGGGCGGGCGGGCGTAGCCACCCGCGCCCGTGTCGTCAGCGAGAACGACTTCCCGACCGGCGCCGGACTCGCGTCGTCGGCTTCCGGCTTTGCCGCGCTCGTGGTCGCGGTCGACCGCGCGCTCGAGATGGACCTGGATGCATCGTCGCTTTCGCGGCTGGCGCGGCGCGGCTCGGGCTCGGCCGCGCGTTCGATCTTCGGCGGTTTCGCCGAAATGGCAGCCGGCACCCGCGCGGACGGCGAGGACGCGTTCGCGACGCCGCTGCTCGATCGGGTGGCATGGCCGCTCACCGTGGTGATCGCGATCACCACACGGGCCACGAAATCCACCAGTTCGCGCATTGGCATGGATCTCTCGCGGCGCACGTCGCCTTTCTACCGCGACTGGATCGCAAGCGGTGCAGGCGATCTCGACGCCGCCCGTAGCGCCGTGCGCGCCCGCGATTTCGAAAAGCTCGCCGAAGTCGGCGAGGCGAGCTGCCTCGCGATGCACGCAGTGATGCTCGCCACCCTGCCCGGGCTGATCTACTGGAACGGCGCCACGGTCGAATGCATGCAACGCGTGCGCAGGCTGCGCGAACGCGAAGGGCTGGGCGTGTTCTTCACCATCGACGCCGGGCCGCAGGTGAAAGCCGTTTGCCTGCCCGATGCGGCGCCACAGGTGGCAGATGCGCTGCGCGAGGTCCCGGGTGTCGAGGCAATCATGGTGAGCGGGCTCGGTGAAGGCGCACGCATCGTCCAGGACCGCGCCGTCGAGCACTGCACGACCGGGGACCGCGCCTGATGCGCGTCACGGCGAGCGCGCCCGGCAAGCTGGTGCTGCTCGGCGAATACGCG
Organism: Rhodanobacteraceae bacterium; assembly: GCA_050737935.1. Classification (GTDB taxonomy): domain Bacteria; phylum Pseudomonadota; class Gammaproteobacteria; order Xanthomonadales; family Rhodanobacteraceae; genus 66-474. Next base: position 4,080 of record JBOHYO010000345.1, on the reverse strand, counting down.
GTACTGGATGGCTCGCCCGCGCTGGTGCAGGCGGTCAACCGGCGCGCCCGCGCGGCGCTGACGCCGGTGACGGGCGAATGCTGGGAAATCGTCTCGCCGACGCTCGAGCTCGAGGCACGCGTGCGGGTGGGGGTCGGTGGCGCCGAATGGCTTGGTACGCCAGCACCCGAACTCGCATGGCTGGCATCCCTGTTTTCGCAACTGCCTTTCGCGTCGAAGCTCACGCCCTGCCGCGTGGAGCTGGAGAGCAATGCGTTTTACCTCGATCAGGGTGGCGGACGCTTGAAGCTTGGGCTGGGTTCCAGCGCCGCACTCACCGTTGCGCTTCTCGGCGCGCTGCACGCGTACGCGGGACAACCCGCGCCGACCCTCGCGGCATGCATCGCGGTGCACCGCGCGATCCAGCATGGGCGCGGCAGCGGCATCGACATCGCCGCCGCGCTCGCGGGCGGATTGTCGCGCTTCGAACTCCGCGAGAGCAGGGCGCAATGCGTGCCGATGCAACTCCCCCATGGCCTGCACTGGTGCTGCGTGTTCAGCGGCCGACCCGCCTCGACCGCCGCGATGCTGGCGAAAATCGCGGAATGGCGCGAGCGGGCGCCGGCCGAATACACGCGCCGCATGAGCGAACTTGCTACAATCGCTTCACGCGGTGTCGACGCCGTTGCCAGTCACGATGCCGCATCCCTCCTGTCCAGCCTCCACGACTACGCGCAAGCGCTCGCCCGCTTCGGCGAGGCTGGCGGCGTGGACATCGTGAGCCGTGGGCATCGCCTGCTCGCTGCCTTGGCTGCGGACTGCGGGGTGGTCTACAAGAGCTGCGGCGCAGGAGGCGGTGACGTGGGCGTCACGTTCGCCATGGATGATATGCGGTTGCGGGAATTCGCCGGACGCGCCACCGAAGCCGGATTCGCCGTGATCGAACTGGGTGCGGACCCGCGGGGTCTGGAAACGAACGTTGCCGATTGAAGCATCGAGGAACAAGCATGGACCAGTCGAGAATGCCGGGTTTCTACAAATTGTCGGTGCCCGAGCGCGTCAATCTCGTACGCGAACGCGGCATGCTTTCGCGCGAGGATTTCCAGACCCTGTTGAGCGGCGGACATACCCTCACGGTCGCCCGCGCCGACAAGATGATCGAGAACGTGATCGGGGTGATGGGCCTGCCCCTCGGCCTCGGCCTCAATTTCCTGGTCAACGGCAAGGACCGCGTGGTGCCGCTCGTCGTCGAGGAACCCTCGATCGTCGCGGCACTTTCCTCGGCCGCCAAGGTAGTGCGCGCCACGGGTGGATTCACGACGCGCTCGACCGAACCCATCCTGATCGGCCAGGTCCAGATTGTCGACGTCGACCATTCCGCCGCGGCGCAGAACGCGCTGCTGCAACGCAAGCAGGAGATCCTCAACCTCGCCAACAGCCTGCATCCCAAGATGGTCGCTCGCGGCGGCGGCGCCCGCGACATCGAGGTGCGCATCCATCCCGCTGCCGACGGCCGCCGCGACATGGTGGTTCTGCATCTGCTGGTCAACACCTGCGACGCGATGGGCGCCAACATGGTCAACACCATGTGCGAAGGCGTGGCGCCGCTGGTGGAAGGCATCACCGGCGGCAAGGTGTTCCTCCGGATCCTTTCCAACCTCACCGACCGCGCGCTGGTATGGGCGAAGGCCGTGATCCCGACGAAGCTGCTCGCGGGCAACGGCTACGACGGCGAACAGGTGCGCGACGGCATCATCCTCGCCAACGATCTTGCGGTGGTCGATCCGTACCGCGCCGCCACCCACAACAAGGGCATCATGAACGGCGTGGACGCCGTCGCGCTCGCCACCGGCAACGACTGGCGTGCGCTGGAAGCCGCCGCGCACGCCTACGCCGCGCGCGGCGAGCACTACACCTCGCTGACCCGCTGGTACAAGGATGACGAAGGCAACCTGGTCGGCAACATCGAGATGCCGATGAAGGTCGGCACCGTCGGCGGCAACCTGCAATCGAACGCGACCGTGGCGCTCAACCTGCGTCTGCTCAAAGTCGGGAGCGCGCGCGAACTCGCCGAGATCATGGGCGCGGTCGGACTCGCCCAGAACTTTTCGGCGTTGCGCGCACTGGTCACGGATGGCATCCAGCAAGGCCACATGACGCTGCACGCGCGCAGCGTCGCCGCGACGGCCGGGGCCGCCCCGGAAATCTTCGACACGGTGGTCGAACGTTTGCTCGACAGCGGAGAGATCAAGGTGTGGAAGGCCAAGGAGATCATCGCGGAAGTCGCGGATCAGGCGCAGCCCGAAGCGAAAACCGTCGCGCACGGCTTCGAGCCGGTGGACGAGGCCGAGTATGCGACCGGCTATGGAAAGGCCATTCTCCTTGGCGAACACGCAGTGGTGTACGGCCGCCACGCAATCGCGGTACCGGTGCCGATGGCGATCCGGGCGCGCGCCGAGGAATCGAAGGATGGCACCCAGCTCATCATCCCGCGCTGGGGCGTCGAGCAACGCCTGGTGCCCGGAACCAGGCACCCGGGATCGCTGCTGCAATCGCTGGCGCTGATCCTCGAGAAGCTGGAGCTCACCGATCGCCCGCTGCGCATCCAGGTGTATCCGAACCTGCCACGGGCCAACGGCCTCGGCGGGTCGGCTGCGCTCGCGGTCGCCGTGATCCGCGCACTGGACCGGCATTGCGAGCTGGGCCTCACCGACAGTGAGGTCTGTGCGTTGTCGTTCGAATGCGAGCGGGTTGCGCATGGCACGCCGTCCGGCATCGACAACACCGTGGCGACTTACGGCCAGCCGCTGTTGTTCCAGCGCGGCGATCCACCAGTCGTCGAACCGCTGCACTTCGCCAAGCCGCTTCCGGTGGTCGTCGGCCTGTCGGGAGTGGAAAGCCTGACCGCGAAGACGGTACGCCGCGTGCGCGAGTCCTGGCAGCGCAACCGCAAGCTCTACGAGCGCATTTTCGACGAGATCGACGCACTCGCGATGCAAGGCGTCAAAGCCCTCGCGGCCTGGGACTTGCAACAATTCGGCGAACTGATGAATATCTGCCAGGGCCAGCTCAATGCCTTGCAGGTATCGAGCTGGGAACTGGAGGAGATGATCCAGGTCGCGCGCGCGAACGGCGCCCTCGGTGCCAAGCTCACCGGCGGCGGCGGCGGCGGTGCGATGATCGCACTGTGCCCCGATGATCCCGCCCGCGTCGTGCGCGCGCTGCAACAGGCCGGTTACCAGGCGATGGAAACGAACATTGGCTGAGCAAGCAGACAATCGAGTGGTGTCGTTCGACAGCGAGCGGCTGATCCTTGTGGATGCGGCCGACCGCGAGATCGGGCATGCCAGCAAAGCCGACGCGCACGCCGGCAAGGGCATCCTGCATCGCGCATTTTCGCTGTTCGTATTCAACCCGGCAGGTGAGCTGCTGCTGCAACAACGCGCCACCGGCAAGCCGCTGTGGCCAGGTTACTGGGCCAACAGTTGCTGCAGTCATCCGCGTGGGGGCGAGGACATGGAGACCGCAACCCGCCGCCGCCTGGCCGAGGAACTCGGGTTCAACTGTCCGCTCGAGTTCGTCTACAAGTTCCAGTACCACGCCGAATACGGCGACGCGGGTTCGGAATCCGAGTTGTGCTGGGTGTACGTCGGAACTTCCGATGCGCCGGTACAGGTCAACCCAACCGAGATCGCCGCCTGGCGCTACGTCGCGCCCGACGCGCTGGACCTCGAGATCGCCGAGGCACCCGATCGCTTCACGCCCTGGCTGAAGATGGAATGGCAGCGGCTGCGCGGCGAATTCGCCGATCGCCTGCCCGGCATCGGCGTTGTCCAACCGGCATCCAAAACGCGTTCCTTTGCGGCGGATTGACCCGGATCGATACGGGATCTGGGTCCGCGCAGGTCGGGGGCGATCAAGCCGCGCGGTCCGGAAACCACTGGCGCAAGCGACGCTTCAGGCCCAAAGCCGGTGCTTCCACCGCGTGCCAGGAGCACCACGCCAGCGCCGCCGTCACGACGATGGACACCGCCAGCGAGCCGGCGAGCGATGCGCTGCCTGGCCAGTACCGCACGCTGAGTTGCTGCACGAAATAGGCAT
>JBOHYO010000344.1:0-3291 GCA_050737935.1 Rhodanobacteraceae bacterium | reverse complement strand
TGAAACAGCAACATCGCAGCGTGCGCTGCGACTGGAGCCGCCATGTCATCGAGGTCGATGACAAAGGCACGCATTCATTCGCGACGCAGCCGGGCGTGGTGGAGCGCCATACCGTGCCATTGGCGCTCGCGGCGGGGCTGGCCGCCGGAAAAACCGAATTCACGCTGCCAGTCGCCGTGCGTGATCGCGTCGAGATGCAGCATTACACCACGCACGGCGAGCAGGCCGTCACGGTGCCGGCCGGTACCTTCAATGCGACGCTGGTCAGCCGTGGCGACGGCGCCGAGGGTCTCGAGGCATGGTTCGCGCCGGCGAAACTTCCCGTTCCGGTGAAGATCGATCAAGCCGGCAAGAGCGGCTTTTCGCTTGAACTCGAAAGCTGGTCGGGGCACTGACCGGATTTCGATCGCTCCACGAATGAGCAGGTCGCGGGCATGGCCCGCTCCTACAGAGTGGAGCCCAACATGCGCGCGATGCATGCCGTTGCAGGAGCGCGCCATGCGCGCGACCCGCCGCTCGCGGAAAGCGCTGGATCCCGGCCTGCGCCGGGATGACGAGCAAAAGCACAGTCGGCTGCGGGGCTGGTCGCCAATCGGCAGAGCCGAAACGCTTGTGTCAGGTCGGCAGCCGCCGGATCTGGGCGCCCAAGCCACCGAGTTTTTCCTCGATGTTCTCGTAGCCGCGGTCGATGTGGTAGATGCGATCGACCACGGTTTCGCCGTCGGCTACCAGCCCCGCCAGTACCAAGGATGCGGACGCACGCAGGTCGGTCGCCATCAGTTGCGCGCCGGACATCTTCGGGACGCCGCGCACGACGGCAGTGTTGCCCTCGAGCTTGATGTCGGCGCCCAGCCGGTGCAGTTCCTGCACGTGCATGAAACGGTTCTCGAACACGTTCTCGGTGATCACCCCGGTGCCTTCGGCGACGCAATTGAGCGCGGTGAACTGCGCCTGCATGTCGGTCGGGAACGCGGGGTACGGCGCGGTGCTGATGTCGATGGCGCGCGGACGGTTGCCCCGCATGTCCAACTCGATCGCATCCTCATCGGTGCTGATGTGTGCGCCCGCGTCCTCCAGCTTCGAGAGTACCGACTTCAGGACATCGGGTCGCGTGTGTTTGGCGCGCACCCGGCCACCCGTGATCGCAGCGGCGACAAGAAAAGTCCCGGTCTCGATGCGGTCGGGCAACACGTTGTACTCGGTGCCGTGCAAACGCTCGACGCCATCGATCACGAGGCGCGTGGTGCCGATGCCGCTGATCTGCGCGCCCATGCTGTTGAGGCACTCGGCAAGGTCGCACACCTCCGGCTCCTCGGCGGCGTTCTCGATCACGGTGGTGCCCTTGGCCAGCACCGCCGCCATCATGATGTTCTCGGTGCCGGTCACGGTGACCATGTCCATCGCCACGCGGGCGCCCTTGAGGCGTTTCGCGCGCGCCTTGATGTAGCCGTTTTCGACGCTGATGTCGGCGCCGAGGGCACGCAAGCCCTTGATGTGCTGGTCGACCGGCCGCGACCCGATCGCGCAACCGCCGGGCAGCGAAACTTCCGCCTGCCCGTACTTCGCGATCAGCGGACCCAGCACCACGATCGACGCGCGCATGGTCTTGACCAGTTCGTAGGGCGCGAAAAACCGGTGCGTGGGACGCGGATCGACCCGGATCCGCATGTGCTCGTCGACCACCAGCTCGGCGCCCATCTGGCCGAGCAGTTCCATCGTGGTGGTGACGTCGTGGAGGTGCGGCACGTTGCCCACGGTCACCGGTTCGTCCGCCAGCAGACACGCCGCCAGGATCGGAAGCACCGCATTCTTGGCCCCGGAAATCCACACGTCGCCATTGAGCGGCTTGCCGCCGGAGATCACGATGCTGGCCATCAGGAATTCCCGCTCTTGGCGGCTTCCCCGGGGGCCACGGTGCGCAGCGACAGCGCGTGAACCTCTCCGCCCATCCGGTCGCCGAGGGCCGCATACACCATCCGGTGGCGGGCCAGGGTGGCCTTGCCGGCAAACGCGTCCGACACGATTGTCGCCTGGAAGTGCACCTCGTCGGGACTTGCCACCTCGACACGGGCGCCGGGAAACGCGGTTTCCAGCAGGGATTTCAATTGACTGGACTGCATGAACCTTACTCGAACGGGGGGCCGGCGCCGGAAGCACCGAAGGCGGGGAGAATGGCTCCATCGCCTATACAATGACAACCCGCGATGGTACCGGAAATCCATGATGGCTGAATGCAGATACAGGAGTTCATCCGCGTGAATGCGCGCACTGCAGAACCGTCCGCGGGCGTTTTCCCCGTCGGTGACCGCGCCGCGCTCGTCGCCAGCGCGCGCAAGGTGATCCGCATCGAATCGGCCGCCATTGCCGACCTTGAGCCGCGCATCGATGGAGACTTCAGCAAGGCCTGCCGGCTGATCCTCGCCTGCCAGGGCCGCGTGGTCGTTTCCGGGATGGGCAAGTCCGGCCACATCGCGCGCAAGATCGCCGCCACCCTCGCGTCCACGGGAACGCCCGCGTTCTTCGTGCATCCGGGCGAGGCGAGCCACGGCGACATCGGCATGATTACCGCGAACGACGTGGTGCTGCTGCTGTCGAATTCCGGCGAGACCGAGGAAGTCCTCACCATCCTGCCGTTCCTCAAGCGCCAGGGCAATCCGCTGATCGCTATGACCGGCAATACGCGTTCGACGCTCGCGCGCGACGCCGACGCCCACCTTGACTCGAGCGTCTCCAACGAGGCCTGCCCGCTGGGACTCTCGCCGACCGCCAGCACCACAGCAGCCCTGGTCCTCGGCGACGCCATGGCGATCGCGCTGCTCGAAGCGCGCGGCTTCACCGCCGACGACTTCGCGCATTCACACCCGGCCGGCGCGCTGGGCCGCCGCCTGCTGAAGATCGCCGACGTGATGCATACCGGCGACGCGGTCCCGAGCGTGCCGATCGACGCCACGATGACGGCGGCGTTGATGGAAATGTCGCGCAAGGGACTCGGCATGACCGCGGTAGTCGATCAGGATGGGCTCCTGAGCGGGGTGTTCACGGACGGCGACCTGCGCCGCACCCTCGACGACCATGGCGTCGACCTGCGCACCGCGCCGGTCAGCCAGGCCATGAACGTCCATCCCAAGGTCATCGGCGCCGACAAGTTGGCCGCCGAAGCCGCGCAATTGATGGAAACCCACAAGATCCACGCCCTGCTGGTGGTGGATGCGGAACAGCACGTGGTCGGGGCGCTGAACATCCACGACCTGTTGCGCGCGCGGGTGGTGTGAGCAGCGGGACTCGGCCTCG
>JBOHYO010000343.1:0-4762 GCA_050737935.1 Rhodanobacteraceae bacterium | reverse complement strand
GCCATGGGCCGCTCCTACCGGGCATCGCTTTTGTAGGAGCGGCCCATGGCCGCGACAATCTATCCAGGGTGCGCGTCAATGCGAACTGCTGGCGCTGGCGGGCGCCGACACAGGCGCGCGGGCCGGTGCGGACGCGGGAGCCGGCGGGGAAGCCGAGGCGGGTTCGGCGGCGGGTGCCGGCGGCGCCGAGGACGGGATCACGCCGGCGAGTGAAAACGAGCCGGCGAACGCCTGCTTCGGCAGCGTCTGGCGTGCGAGTGTCGGTTGCTGCGCCAGCATCGCCACTTCGTCGGCCATGATGTGCGCGGATTCCTCCAGTTCGATGTCCTTGGCCTGCTTGGCCGCCTTCTCGCGTGCCACCGACTTCTTGACGTTTTGCTCGCCCGGCGTGAGGCCGTTGTCGGGTTCCAGCAGGATTGCGGAAACGTCGCCCAGCGCCTCGCGACGCTTCTTGAACGTGGCATCCAGCGCTTCCTGCTTCTTGCGCTCGGCCTGGCGGGTTTCGTAGTTGAGCGAGACGGTCTTCTGGTCGTGGAGCTCGCGCGCCGCGGCCAATTCGTCCAGCAGCAGGTTCCACGCGGGATCGGTCTTGGCACGCTCATCATGCTCGGCCATGAGCGGCGCGACCAAGGGCTTCTGGTCGGCGACCGCCGTGTAGGGTGCCGGATCGATGTGGGTCCATTTCAGCGCGTTGGGGAAGCTCGATTCGCCGTAGTCCTTGTGCCCGATCGAATGCGGGAACTTGAGGTCCGGAATCACGCCGTGCAGTTGCGTCGAATCACCATCGACCCGGAAGAACTCGGCGATGGTCATCTTGAGTTCGCCGAAGCTCGGCTTGTCGTTCATCGCGAGCTGGTCGAGGTCCGTGAGGCTCTGCACCGTGCCCTTGCCGAAGGTTTGTTCGCCGATGATCAGGCCACGGCCGTAATCCTGGATCGCAGCGGTGAAGATCTCGCTGGCCGAAGCCGAGCCACGGTTGACCAGCACCGCCATGGGCCCGGTCCACAGCATCTTCTGGCTGGAATCCTGTTCCTCGACCTGCCCGCGATTGTCGCGGACCTGGACCACCGGACCCTTGCCGGTGAACAGCCCGGTCAGGTTCACGGCTTCCGAGAGCGAGCCGCCGCCGTTGTCGCGCAGGTCGACGATGACTGCCGAGACGTTGTCCTTCTTCAGTTCGGCCAGCAGTTTCGCGACATCGCGCGAGGCGCTCTTGTAATCGGCATCACCGCGCCGGCGCGCGTCGAAGTCCTCGTAGAAGCTCGGCAGGTCGATGATGCCGACCTTGATGGTGCGGCCGTTCTCCTTGACGTCGATGACCTTCTTCTTGGCGGCCTGCTCGGCGATCGTGACCTTCTTGCGCACCACGGTGACGACCACCGGCTTGGCATCCGGGCCGCCCTCGGCGGGAAGGATCTCGATGCGTACCACGGTGCCCTTGTGGCCGCGGATCTTGGCGACGACATCGTCGATGCGCCAGCCGACGGTGTCGACGATCGCCCCGCATTCGCCCTGGCCGACGCCGACGATCTTGTCGCCGACCTCGAGCTTGCCGGACTTCTCGGCGGGGCCGCCGGGCACCACTTCGCGGATCACGGTGTATTCGTCGTGTTCCTGCAGCACCGCGCCGATACCTTCCAGCGACAGCTTCATGGTGATGTCGAAGTTCTGGCTGGCGCGCGGGCCGAAGTAATTGGTATGCGGATCGATCGCCATGGCGTAGGCGTTCATGAAGGTCTGGAACACGTCCTCGCTGTCGAGCTGGTGGACGCGGTCCAGGTAGTTTTCGTAACGCCGCGAAAGCGTCTTGCGGATCTCGGCATCGCCCTTGCCGGCGAGCTTGAGGCGGATCCAGTCGTTCTTGACGCGCTTGGTCCACAATGCATCGAGCGCCTGGGTATCGGCAGCCCACGACACCTTGTCGCGATCGAAGGTGTAGGTGGCGTCGGTGTCCAGGGTGAGGCCCTTCTTCAGCAACGCCAATGCGTAATCGGTGCGCTCGCCCGCGCGCTTCTCGTACAGGTTGAAGATTCCGAACGGGACCGACATGTCGCCGCTCCAGATCGCATCATCGAGCTTGCTGCGGTCGGTCGCGAAATGATCGATGTCGGCTTGCGTGAAGAACAACTTGCTGCCGTCCAGCGCCTTGAAATAGGCCTTGAAGATCTTCGCCGACATTGCGTCGTCGAGCGGCAGCGCTTCGTACTGGAAGCGTGTCAGCAGACGCGCCGCGAGGATCGCCGCCTGCCCCTGGGCAGCGGTCGGTTTCAGCACCGTGGCCGGCGCCGCCTTGTATTTGGCGACCGGCGTGGCCAGCACGCTGGCCGAGGAAGCCGGACAGTTCACGGGCGCGGGACTTTCCGCACGCGCGCCGAACGAAACGATGAGGGCGATCAGGACAACGAGGAAGCGCTGCAACATGGACTTTCCTTGGGCGGACGGCCTACGCCGGCCGCGTGCGCGAAAAAGCGCGGCATGTGAAAAAAAGACGCCAGCCGTTCGCTGGCGGGTTCGTGTGCATGGTGCGGGCAGACGCAGGGCGGGTGCGCGCACGGTCCAGCGCCACGGTATCGGAAAACACCGGCTCGGGATACGGCCGCAGGTCACGCAGCGACACGGGGAAGGGAGGGGTCCGCTTCCTGCGGCGACAGTCCGAATTGTCGGCCCAACTCAACAATCAGCACTTCCTCGACATCGGCCAGCCGTGACGGGCCGCCCAAGTCTAGCATTTGCGTCACCCGAAGGCCTGCATAACCGCAGGGATTGATGCGCCGGAACGGTTCAAGGTCCATCGCGATGTTGAAGGCGAGGCCGTGGAAGGTGCAGCCCCGGCGCACCCGCAGGCCCAGCGCCGCGATCTTGGCGTCCGCCACGTACACCCCGGGGGCGCCGTCCCGGCGCTGGGCCTGGATGTTCCATTCGGCCAGCGTATCGATGACCGCCTGTTCGATCCGCCGCACCAGTTCCCGCACGCCTATTTTCAACCGACGCAGGTCCAGCAGCGGATAGGCGACGATCTGGCCGGGGCCGTGGTACGTCACCTGGCCGCCACGATCGACATTGACCACGGGAATGTCACCCGGCGCAAGAACGTGCTCGGGCCTGCCCGCCTGACCCAGCGTGAACACCGGCTCATGCTCGACCAGCCACAACTCGTCCGGCGTGTCCGGGCCGCGCGCGTCGGTGAATGCCGGCATCGCGCGCCAGACGGGTTCGTAGGCCTGGCGGCCCAGGTGGCGCACCAGAAGCCGGGACTCGGGACCAGGGACCAGGGACCCGAGTTGGCTGGCGTCAGGTGTCATGACGGGCGGCGCAACGATGCCAACAGGGAATGGATTCTTGACCGACCGAAATCCAAGATCATCAAGCGCTCCCGTCTCGCGGGATTGCATGATGGTCTTGCACGGGAAGCGATCGTTCGCACGATGTTTTCGGGTCCCGGGTCCCGGGTGCCGGGTCCCGTCAAAGTGTGTACCGAATATCCGGATCGTCGCGCAGCGCGGCGTGGGCGGCCTCGTATTTCTCGCGCGAGGGGCAGGTGAACATCACGCTCACGGATACGTAATTGCCCTCCCGCGAGGAGCGCTCGCGGACGCTGGCGTCCATCACCGACAGGCCGAGTCCGCGCAGGATTTCCTGCACGCGCTCGCGCAGGTTCACATTGGCGTTGCCCATCGCGGTGATTTCGAAACTGCCGGGGAACTGGAAGCCCTGGCCGTCGTTCTTCTCGATGTCGTTCAGTTCGCGCATCGCTTGCCGTCACTCCGACGCGGCGGGTGCCGCGACGCTGGAGGCCGGCGACACCGTGACGGTCGGCGCCGGCGAGGTGGTGATGCCCTTGCCGTGGTGGAACCACAACCGGATCGCGTCCCACAGGCGGGTGAAGAATCCGCCTTGCGGCGCGTCCTTGAGGACCACCAGCGGCTCCGTGACCACCGGCTTGCCGTCGAAGGTGACCTTCAGGGTGCCGACTTGCTGGTCCTTCTTGAACGGTGCGACCAGCGTCGCGGGGATTTCCAGGGTGGCCTCGAGCTTGTCGTAGCGGCCGCGCGGGATCGTCACCGACGCATCATGGGCGATGCCGAGTTCCAGTGTGTCCGCCTCGCCCTTCCACAGACGCGGCGTCGCCAGCACCTGGCCGGCTTTGTACAGGTCGTGGGTGCGGTAGAAATTGAACCCCCAGTTGAGCAGCGCCTCGTCGCCGGTGGTTGCGGCATTCATGTCGGGCCCGCCCATCGTGACGGCGATCAGGCGCATGCCGTTGCGCAGCGCCGATGCGGCGAGGCAGTAGCCGGCTTCGCTGGTCGAGCCGGTCTTGATGCCATCGACCGAGGGATCGGTCCACAGCAGGGTGTTGCGGTTGTGCTGGGTGATGCCGTTCCACTCGAAGGCCTTGATCTTCGAAATCTTGTATTGCTCGGGGAAGTTCATGATCAGCGCCCGCGACAGGATCGCGATGTCATGCGCAGTGCTGTAGTGGTCGGGCGCCGGATAGCCCGAGGCATTGACGAAATGGGTGCCGGTCATGCCGAGCCGCTGCGCGTAGGCATTCATCATCTGCGCGAACGCCTGCTCGGAGCCGGCCACGTGTTCGGCCAGCGCGATGGCGGCGTCGTTGCCGGACTGGATGATCATGCCGTACAGCAGGTCCTTCAGCGGTACTTCCGAGTTCAGCTTGAGGAAACTGGTCGAGCCATCGGTACCGGCGCCGCCCGAGCGCCAGGCGTGCTCGCTGATGTGCACCTTGTCATCCATGTGGATC
>JBOHYO010000342.1:0-2578 GCA_050737935.1 Rhodanobacteraceae bacterium | reverse complement strand
AGCACGCGTGGTCCGGCGTGCTGTTCGCGAACGAAGTGCTGGACGCCTTGCCGATGACGCGGTTCACGATCCGCGATGGCGAAGTCTTCGAGGAGCACGTCGGCACCAGCGCCAACGGCGCGTTCCTCCGCAGCGACCGCCCGGCCGACCCGCTGGTGGCGGGCGCGGTGCGGCATCTGCAACGCAGCCTCGGCCGCGAGTTTGCGGACGGCTATCGTTCGGAAGTGCTCCCGCAACTGCCGTGGTGGCTGGAGGCGGTCGCGGGCGAGCAGACCCGAGGCGCGGCGTTGTTTGTCGACTACGGGTACCCCAGGCGCGAGTACTACCTGGCCGAGCGCCGTGACGGCACGCTGCTGTGCCACTACCGCCACCGTGCGCACCCCGATCCGCTGATCCTGCCGGGCCTCCAGGACATTACCGCCTCGGTCGATTTCACCGCGCTCGCCGAGGCCGGCATCGCGGCCGGATTCGAACCGGTGGCCTACTGTTTCCAGTCGGAGTTCCTGGTCGCGGCCGGACTCGAGGAACTGTTCGCCGCGGGATACGCCGCCGAGTCGGACGAAGCCGCGCGCTACGCACTGGCGCAGCAGGCCAAGCGCCTCACCCTTCCGGGGGAAATGGGCGAACGATTCCAGGCGATGCTGTTCGCGCGCGGCATCGACGCCGATGCGGCCTTCGCGGCGCTCATCGAGGTGGATCGCAGCGAACGGCTGTAGCGTCAGGGGGTTGCCCCGCAGAAAATCGCTGTGTGCATTCTTTCCGAGTGGTCGGACTCCTGATGCCGCGGGGGTGGCCGCGCGCGGCACCGGCCATTGGCCCGTGTGAGTAAAACCGGGAGACCGCAAGGCAGCAACTTGCACGCAGGCGGCGGACGGGCCAAGCACGCAGCCCGGAAGCGATGGGCAAACGCCAAGACGATGGGTAACGGTAGCGGATCATCGCCGCGAGCCCGGACGCCGCACGACGACGATTGAACGATCGCGGGAATGCCGGAAACGACCCATTCCTTCATTCACGACCGTCGGCTTTCGGGGCGGCAAATCACCAGTCAACCAACTGCACGTAGGAGCGATTCATCAGGTCAAACTCACGCCACAACGCGTAGAGGTGCGTGTGATCCGACGAGAACACGCAACACCGCTCGATCTCGCTGGCAGCAGATCGGTGTTTCGCGTGACGACGCTCATCGCAGGAACCGGGGATCAATCCAGATCGGCTCGACCATCGCTTCCTTCAGGTGCGTGGAAGCCTGCCGGTAGCCAGGATTGATGATGTAATTCCTGGCGTGCGCGATGATCGCTGAAGGTACGGGCAGCACAAGGCCCGAGTTGCTTTGCAGCCAAGCATCGCCGATCGCACGGCTCGTCACTTCATTGGCCTGCCAGCCGGGCGGAAGGGCGGGAGTTGGAGACATGCTGGCGCCGTCCTTGATGTCCACGGCGATCAGCTTCAGCGTGAGCGGGATAGCCGAAAGCGACAGGCGCATGTGAGCCATGCTCTCGACCAGCGCAAGCGCAGGATGCTCGCCGACGTATAGCACTCTCTGCCCGAGCGAATGCCACCGTCCCGCAACGAACAGCCCGCCGTTTCCATCCAGTCCCATCCACTCCGAAATCCTCCATCCCCGGAGCATCAAAAGATTCCGTGGGCGGTACGCAGGATATTCGCCTCGATCAAGCGCGCCCCGCTGTCGGAGGTTGCAAGCTGGACCGGCGCGACGGGTGGCTGCCCCGGCACGAATTCGGCAGCAGTATTCATCCAAGCCTTCGTCGCGGCCTCGTCACCGAACAACCCGGCTGCCTCGGCATACACGCGCACCACGCGCAGCAGGCGCTCGGATTCGGCCGTGTTGAATCGCTGGTTCGCCTCCAACCGCCTGCGTATCGTCGTGGCAGGGCCAATCAAATCGAGCGGGAGATCGAGCTTCGAGGTAGCGCGCTTGAAGGCTTTGGTCGTAACGCCACCCTGGCCGATGCGGAGCAGATCCGCCTCGGATTCCACCTTGAGGTCAAGCAGCCGCCCGATACGAGTGAACACGGATTCTCTGTTTGGCGCAAACTGAGCGTTCATGTGTAGCCTCCATTTAGTTCTAAATATACACCAAATGGATAAAGATTGTGCGGCTGGTCACCAGCATCCGTTGCCGCGTCCGACTACCTGATCGGCGCTGCGCCCGGCGCTGGCTTGCGCGCTGTGAATCCAATTTCCGCTTCGATCCGGCAATGCACTGGGCGCATGCCGCGAATCCAGTTTGCGTGCCTCTAAGAGGCGACGACGCGCGCCCAACGATTGACCTTGCTCAAGGCCAGATCACGACTGTCGCAGTTCGACCCTTACCCGCCAGTCGCGACCGTCTGCTTGTGGGAAGGCCAATGATCCTTGAGTCAGGCGGTGCTACCCGATGTACGCTTGGCAAACCACGCATGAAGAAGTCCAGCCTGAAAAAAACGTGTCGGCGTCTCGAAGCCACCTGATTGGATGATGGACGCGACAATGTCCGGAGGCAGAATCGCCACATCCTTGGCGTATGCAGCCCGCATACGCTCGACTCCGCCCGGAGGGACACCCACTGCGGACA
>JBOHYO010000341.1:0-12982 GCA_050737935.1 Rhodanobacteraceae bacterium | reverse complement strand
AAACCGGCGCGCCGACCGCGCTGATGGAACTCGCATATCGCCTGGCCGTCGACAACGCGCCGTACATCCGGTACATCCGATCTCACATGATCACCCTGATCACCCCGGTGGTCGAGGTGGACGGACGCGACCGGATGGTCGATCTGTACAAGTGGCACCGCGCGCACCCAGGCGAGAACTACCCACGGCTGCTCTACTGGGGCCACTACGTCGCGCACGACAACAATCGCGACGCGATGGGCGTGACGCTGGACCTCACGAAGAATGTCTTGAACACGTACCTCGGCTGGCACGCGCAGGTCCTGCACGACCTGCACGAATCGGTGCCATTCCTCTACGACAACACGGTCGGCGACGGACCGTACAACGCGTGGATCGATCCGATCCTCACCAGCGAATGGCAGCAGATCGGCTGGAACAACGTCGAGCAACTGACCAAGCTGGGGCTGCCGGGTGTGTTTACCCACGGCGACTTCGACACCTGGAGCCCCGGCTACCTGATGTCCCTTGCGATGATGCACAACGGCATCAGCCGCCTGTACGAAACCTTCGGCAACGGCGGCGCCGACACCGAGGAGCGCATCCTCGACCCCGACGAGTACGCGCGCACCTGGTACAAGCCGAACCCGCCGCTGCCCAAGGTGTTGTGGTCGCAGCGCGACAACAACAACTACGAGGAATCCGGCTTGCTGACGGCGCTGTACTACTTCGCGCAGCACCGCGAACACTTCCTCGAAAACTTCTGGCTGAAATCCAAGCGGTCGGTGGAGAAGCCGCAATTGGCGGGGCCGTCCGCATACGTCCTCACGGCGGACGAGAAACACCCGGGCGCGCAGATGCACCTGCTGCATACGCTGCACCTGCAGCACGTCGAGATCAGTCGCGCCAGTGCGCCGTTCACGGTCGAAGTGGCGGATGACACCGAAAGGGTCGGAAGCGGCAAATCGAATGGACAGTCGAAGGCCAAGATGTCCGCGCCGGTCGAGCCCCCGAAAGTCGCGACGGTGAAGCGCACGTTCCCGGCGGGAAGCTGGATCGTCCGGATGGACCAGCCGTATTCGCGGATCGCGGACGCCTTGCTGGATCGCCAGTACGGGGCGCCCGACGATCCGCAGACACATCCCTACGACGACACCGGCTGGTCGTTCGGCGACCTGTTCGGCGTGGACGTCGCGCGGGTCGTCGACACGTCCGTGCTGAAGGTGCCGATGAAGGAAGTGCAGGGCGATTTCGACAAGCCGGACTTCAGCCTGGCATCGCTGGGCGTGACCAACCACAGCAAGTTGCCGCGGATCGCGCTTATGCACACCTGGCTTTCGACGCAAACGGAAGGCTGGTGGCGCATGGCGCTGGACAAGCTGCATGTGTCATACACCTACATCAGCACGCAGGATGTCGCGCGCGAGCCGGACCTGCGCAGCAAGTTCGACGTGATCCTGTTCGGACCCGTGTTTCCCGGCAGCAGTGACCTGACCCGGCTCGTCATCGACGGGTTGCCGAGATACGGCAACCCGATGCCATGGGAGAAGACCGAACTCACGCCCAATCTCGGCGTGATCGATTCGACGCCGGACGTGCGACCGGGTCTCGGCGAAACCGGCGTCGCCAACCTCAAGAAGTTCGTTGCCCAGGGCGGATTGCTGGTGACCTCCGAAGACAGCGCGCGCTTCGCGATCGACATCGGTCTTGCGCCGGGCGTGTCGGTCGCCAAAGCCGGTGACCTGCGGGTGGTCGGCAGCGTGTTGCGCGCGGACCTGGTGGACAAGGCGAGTCCCATCGCCGCGGATTACGACGATTCGTTCGCGCTCTACAGCTCCGGAGGGATGTCGTTCAACGTGGCCGACCAGACCACCGGCAACCGCGGCCTCACCACCGCGAAGGACTACGAGCGTCCCACCGGCCGCGGCGGTCCCGAGGACGCCGACGTGCCCGAGGGCCGGCCGTACCAGGCGCCGCCCGAGCTGCCGGACGTCAAACCCTGGCAGGCCGTGCCGTTGAACGTCGAGCAGGCTCGCAACAATCCGTTCCTGATCCCCGAGGCCGACCGGCCGAAGGTGATCGCGCGGTGGGCGGACACCGGCAAGTTGCTGATCAGCGGCCTGCTGGAAAATGGCGGCGGCATGGCAGGCCGCGCAGCGGTGGTCGACGCGCGTTACGGCAAGGGCCACGTGCTGCTGTTCGCCAACAATCCGGTCTGGCGCGGCGAAACGATCGGCAGTTACCGGATGTTCTTCAACGCCATCGCCCATTACGATCAGTTGCACTGAATCCCGGAAAATCACGAGTCATCCCCAGCGCCGATTTGCTCCCTCTCCCCCGAGCGTTTTTCTCGGGGGGAGAGGGCTGGGGTGAGGGGGCAAACACTTCGTACGGGTTGAAGCCGTCAGGTTTTCGCGAGGTGTCCGCCCCCTCACCCTTGGCCCTCTCTCCCAAACGATGAAGCCGTTTGGGGGAGAGGAGACGTCGTCCATCTGTGGCGTCAATGCCAACCGTGGCGCTGGGTCCCGGCCAATCCATGCCCGGGGCGACGCATTGCAGGAGAACCCAACATGGAACCACGTCGCTGGCTGCCGTACCGACGGCTGCAAAGCCGCAATCTCGGACTGGCCTTGGCCGCGGCCCGGGTGATCGCCTGGATCGGCATGCTGCTGATCGCGGCCGGGATCGCCTACGGGATTGCTTCGCACATCATCCTCATCATGCCCTCCGCGGTGGCGCTGGGTATGGTGTTGGGCTTGATCGGCTATGGCCTCGCCGCGCTGGTGGTCAGTGGCGCCTTGGCGGCGCTGGTCGGGATCGAGGAGAGCCAGCGGCGGCAGGCCGAACGCGAATGATTCCCGCTATAAAAAAGGGAGCGATTCGGGCGTATGCACTGGCATTTTGGTGCAAAACTGCGCTAGGATCGCGCCCGCTGAGTTAGCCAAACCGTCGGGGCGGTTTGTTGGGGCCGGTTGCTGACCGTGTCAACGATCGCATCGCTGTCTTCACTCTCGCTAGTCAGTGCTTCAAGTTGCGCATGCAAGTGCGCGGTTTCTCAACCAATCGAGTAGTAAGGAGTCAGTTATGTCGGAGCGTCAGACCGGCACCGTGAAATGGTTCAACGATGCCAAAGGCTTCGGTTTCATCAGCCGTGAAAATGGTGAGGATGTGTTCGTGCATTTCCGCGCGATCACTGGCACGGGTTTCAAGTCACTGCAGGAAGGCCAGAAGGTCACCTTCGAAGTCGTCCAGGGGCCGAAAGGCCTGCAGGCCGACCAGGTTCAGCCCGCCTGAGCCAACGTTGTCCATGCAAGATGGAAGCCCCGCAGCGATGCGGGGCTTTTTGTTTGGTGCGATGATGCGGCCACGTGTACAAAAACTTCCGCGAGTTCTATTCGTTTTATCTCGGCGAGCACGCCGACCGCCGTTGCCGGCGCATGCATTTTCTTGGATCCTGGCTGGTGATCGCCTGCCTTGTCCTCGCGATCGTCACGCGCAATCCGTGGTGGCTGGTCGGCGTGCCGCTTTGTGGGTACGGATGCGCGTGGATCGGGCATCTGGCATTCGAGAAGAACCGACCCGCGACCTTCCGTCACCCCTTGTATAGCTTGATGGGCGACTGGGTGATGTTTGCCGGGATCCTGCGTGGACGGGTCCGGCTGTAATCGCGTGTCCTGATCGCCGGACTCGTTTCTCATTATCCTTTGCGAATGGTAGACACACGTTTTGCCGGCATTGATCGGCTGTACGGTGCGGGCAGCGTGGCGCGGCTCGCCGATGTTCGCGTCGCCGTCGTCGGGCTCGGAGGGGTGGGGTCGTGGGCCGCCGAAGCGCTGGCGCGCAGCGGCGTGGGCGGATTGACCCTGATCGATGCCGATGAAGTGTGCGTGTCCAACACCAATCGCCAATTGCACGCGCTGACGAACACCCAAGGCAAGGCCAAGGTCGCTGTGATGGCCGAGCGCTTGCGTGGCATCAACCCCGAACTCGACGTGCAGGCCGTCGAGCGCTTCGTGACCACGGCATCGCTGACGGAACTGTTGGGCGATGGATTCGACCTCGTGCTCGATGCCTGCGACGCCTTCCGGGTGAAGGTCGAGATGACTGCCTGGTGCCGGCACCGCAGGCAGCCGCTCATCGTGTGCGGGTCGGCCGGCGGACGTACCGACCCGACCCAGATCCGGGTGCGCGACCTGTCGCGCACGGAGCACGACGCACTCCTCGGGCTGGTGCGGCGCAAGCTGCGCCGGGAATTCCGGTTCCCGAGCAATCCCGACCGCTATTTCGGGGTGCCGGCTGTGTATTCGCTGCAGAACGTGCGCTATCCGCAATCCGACGGCCGCGTCTGCGGCACCCGGCCGGCCGGCGGTGATTCGCTCAAGCTGGATTGTGGCGGCGGTCTGGGTGCGGCGACCCATGTCACTGCTGCGTTTGGCTTCGTCGCGGTGGGGCGCGCGCTGGAGATGCTTCTGAAAGAGCGGACCTGAGGCTGCGGATCACCCGAACAGCCTTCGCGCATTGTTCGTCGTGGCGCGGGCGATTTCGTCGGAATCCTCGTGCCGCAACGCCGCGACGCATGCGAGCACTTCCGTGAGATACGCCGGTTCGTTGCGCTGGCCACGGTGGCCCGCATCGGGCTGGTCGGGCGCGTCGGTCTCCAGCAGCAGCCATTCGATCGGGAGGGATGCAACCGTTCGCCGCAGCCTCCGCGCGCGATCGTAGGTCACGGGGCCGCCGATGCCCATCGAGAATCCGAGTCGCGCCAGCTCGCGCGCCTGCTCGAGGCTGCCGGAGAAGCTGTGCACGACGCCCCGCAGCGGCTGGCCGAACGCCCGCAACGCCTCGATCACCTGGGTGAATGCCCGGCGAGCGTGCAGCACGAGCGGCAGGTCGAAGCGGCGCGCCAGTTCGAAGTGTCCTTGCAGCAGCCGCAATTGCCTTTCGAAATCGGCCTCGGAACGATCCAGCCCACACTCGCCGACCGCGGCGGCCGGGTGCTCGCGCAGCCAGCCTTCGAGGCGGTCGAGATCGCCCTCCGCGTGCTGTGACAGAAAACACGGGTGGAGGCCGTACGCCGGATGCAGCGCGGCGTCGGAGGTGCAAAGGTCGTGGAGTTTCGGCCAGCCGGCCGCGGTCACGGCGGGAACAAGGCACTCCAAAACGCCGGCCGCACGCGCACGCGCCAGAACCTGCGGCCGGTCGAGTTCGAATTCGGCTGCATCCAGGTGCACATGGCTGTCGAACAGGCTTGGGCTGTGCTCGGGCATGGTATGGGTGGCCAGCGGATGGAATGCAAGATGAACCAAAAAAAACGATGTTGACGCTCCGTTCATTGTCCGGTTGTTTGAATCGAACCGCCATGAGGCCGTTGCCGGGAGACCACGATGAAGAAAAAGACACGGTTTACAAGAGTTGTACCCATTTCGCTGGCGTTCTCTGCCGCGGTTGCGCTTGCCGGATGCGGTGGGCAAGGCAATCCACAGGCGCAGGCCACGCCGGCCAACATGACGACGTCGGCGGCGACCGCTGAGCTCCCGCCGGGGGACCAGCTCGCCACTACCGACGCGGGCGGTCAGCCTGCCGCCGCGCAGCCGCAATTCGCGCGGGTCGTCGCGGTGCAGCCCATCACCCAATCCACCACCACCAGCAAGCCGCGCCAAGTGTGTCGTGACGAGCAAGTCGCGGTGCCCGAGCAGTACAAGGACAACAAGCAGATCGGTGGCGCGGTGGTCGGCGGGGTCGTTGGCGCGCTGGCGGGACACCAGGTCGGCGGCGGCAAGGGCAAGACGCTGGCGACCCTCGGCGGAGCCGCGGCGGGCGCCTACGCGGGGCACGAGATCCAGAAGCACCACCAGGAGAACAACCAGACCAAGACGGAGACACGGAACGTCTGCCACACCGTCAGCGACAAGACCACTTCCACGAAGACCGTCGGCTATGACGTGTCCTACACCTTGAATGGCCATACTGGACACATCCGCATGGACCACAACCCGCGCGTCGGCAGCGGCCTGCCGGTGCAAAACGGCGTGGTCGTCGCGAGCGGTCAGGAAGTCGGCAACTCAAACCAATGATTTCGTCGCAACACACGAAAAGGAGTGGAACCATGTGGAAGCGAATATCCAAGCGCCGAATCGCCACGCGGAGCGTGGTCTCGATCGTATGCGTCGCCATCGCGGCACTGTTGATGGCGGGCTGCGCGCCGGCCTACAACACGCGTCCGGGCTATGGCGCCCAGCCGCCGGGCTATGCGGGCAGCGGCCGGCAGTGCTACCAGGGTTGCGGCTACGTCCGTGATATCCGCGAGGTCCAGCTCGGCAGCAACCGCAACGGCGCCGCGCTCGGCACCGTGATCGGCGCGGTAGTCGGCGGGCTGGTTGGACACCAGGTCGGTGGAGGCAAGGGCAAGACCGCCGCGACGGTCGCCGGTGCGGTGGGCGGCGGGTTCGCGGGCCATGCCATCGGCGAACGGTCCGGACAGGGCGACAACGGCTGGCAGGTCGTGGTGCAGCTCAACAACGGCCAATACGCCACGGTCACCCAGCGCAATCCGCCGCAGGTGCGGGTGGGTGATTACGTGATGGTCCGCGGTGACAACGTCTACCGGTATTGATCGAAGACGGGTCGCGCGCACGGCGCGCTCCTGCGACAGTGCGTTGGTAGGAGCGGCCCATGGCCGCGAAGAAAGATCCGCCGCATCAGCGAGCTTCATTTGAAGCGGCTGTTGTGCAAAGTCAGGCCAAGGAAGGCCTGGCTCTAGCGGACCCTCCGACTGGAATGTTGCACTCGCCCAAATGGGCATCGATCATGGACGATCGCACCAAAAAAGAGCCCTCCGTCAGGAGGGCTCTTCGTTTCCGCATCGGGTGTCCGTGAATCGATCAATCGACGGCATAGAACTCGTGGTCGCCGATGGTCGCGATCGGGTTTTTCGCCCAGGTCGCGGTCGAGCCGAGCCGGATGAAATGGTTGGCGCCCGGGACCACGAGCTTGCGGTCCTTGCTCGGCTCGTCCCAGATGGCGATCGCCTGGCCGGCGATCTTCCACGCCTTGTTCCATGCCTTCTGATTGACGATCCGAAAGCTCCTTGACGTGGTCGTCAGGGCAAACTGGTGCGGTGCGGTCACCACGTCGCAGATGGTGTCGCCGTAGCGGTTCATGTCGAGACGGTCCAGCGCCACCTCGGCGACGGCCAGTTGGCCGCGGGTGGGTTGGCTGCGTGCCTCCATGTACACGGTGGCGGCCAGACAGGTTTGGTCGGCGACCGGCTGCGGAAGCAGCGCGATCATGCCGAGCAACAGGCCCAAGGTCATCGGGTCGTTCTCCTATGCAAGGCACCACATGCCGGGTCAGGCCGGCACCTGGCTTGGAGCACGGCGCAAGGGTTGCGCCGCAATGGGTGAGCGTCGGCTGGAACCTGGAAGCGGTCGCCGGCAAGGGGCCGGGGCTCGGAGGTTCCGCAATGCGCCAACGACGTTCGGCAATCGGCGAACTTTCGCCGCCGCACGTGACGCGGGATTCGCGGATCGCGTGCGGGCCCCGGGGTTGAAGCAGGCCCGGGGTCTGAGTCAGGGGAAGCCTAAGGGCGGTACCGGGTCGACACAAGTGCCAGGGCGTCAATGGAAATCATGACGTTTAGATTGGGTTGGGGAATCTACCAATAAACAACATCAGGTTGTATTTGCAAGCTGCTGAATATATGTTAATTGGACTACGGATTCTCGGGTGAGGCGGAGCGGCTTGCCAAGATCCCTGCGGCGCCGGTGGCCGGGCGGTCGCCATCGAACCTGGTGCCGCGGCGCTGGGCGGGGTCAGGGATCGAAGCCGGAGATCACCCGCTGGGTCCGCCCCGCCACTGGGAACTCGTGCGGCAGCTCCACCGGGCCGACCGCCAGCGCATCGGTCGTTTCCCCGTGGGTGACCGCATCCAGGCAGGAGACGCCGTCCGGGAATGCCGGGCGGTCGCCCGACGGCGATGCCGGACCCTGGAGGTGGTACAGGCGGTGCTTGTGTCCCCCGCGATAGCGAAGGCGTGCCGCGATTTCCTGGCCGGGGTAGCAGCCCTTGTCGAATGACACCGCCTGCAGGTGTTCGAGTCCCAGCGCCGGCGGGAGAAACCGGGGTTCGCCCTCGGGAAGGCTGGGCCAACCATTGCGAATGTCCTCGAGGTGCCACACGGATCGCGCATCAGGATCGGGTGGCTCGGCTGCCGCGGTACCCAGGCGCAGGCTGCGGGACCCATAGCCGAGCACGATGCCTCCCTCGTCGATGGTAGCCGTCCCGGGCGCGGCCGGACCGCCTGCGCGGCACGCGAACTCCCGCACGCTCAATGTCGCGCGTACCCGCAACAGGAAGCGCGCCAGCGCCGCGCGGATTTCATGTGCGTCGCCTCCGCGCAACACGGCAAGCAAATTTCCGTCCCCCGCGTCGACCAGGTGCATCAGCGCGGATACGCGTCCCTGTGACGTGAGCCATGCGTTCCATTGCCACTGTCCCGTCGCGAGCGCGTCGACGTTGCCGGAGAACTGGGCTTGCGCGAAGCGGCGCGCGTCGGCGCCTTCGATCACGATGCAGCGCGTTTGGCCGATCGCTGGGCAAGGGTGGGTCATCGCAGGCTCGGTCCGAACATCGCGCTACCGTAGCAGCGTCGCTGATGCGCGGGCGAATGCAGGGTGCGATAATGGGTTTCGCAATCCGGACGTTCGAACGTGATGGACAAAAATTCCTCCGACATGCCGGAGCCGGGCGTTTCGCCGCCTGATCCGGGATCGACGCCGGCGCCGGCGCCCCGCGAACGCCCGACGCCGGAAGGCGACGGCCTCGATCCCACCCGCTACGGCGACTGGGAGAAGAACGGGCGCTGCATCGATTTTTAGTGCAATTGTCCCTGATTGCCGTTCCCGCGTTGGTCCCGCGAATTGCGAGTCGCTCGAGTTCGCGTGCACCACCGCTTTCCAGGGCCTGTCTTTTCGCAACAGCCGCTTCGCGCGAACTTTGCTTGGGCGTCACCGTTCACAGTCCCGTGCATTCATGCGACAATGGAAAGCGATCATCGGCGTCGAGGCCGACGAGGGGATGATATTGCTCGCGCAGTGATCAGGACCTGAGGACATGCCCACTACCCGACCGTTGTCACCGCACCTCGGCGTTTATCGCTGGCGCGTCAACATGTGGCAGTCGACGCTGCACCGGCTGACGGGATTGTTCCTGTGTCTGGGCGCGTTGCTGGTGGCCTGGGTGCTGATCGCCGCTGCCAGCGGCCCGTCGGCGTGGAGCGTGTTCGCCGGATTCTGGAACAGTTGGATTGGCGAGGTCCTGCTGTTCCTGTGGCTGTGGTCGCTGTGGTTCCACCTCTGCAACGGCATCCAGCATTTGCTGCGCGACATCGGCTGGAACTACGGGCCGGCGAATCGCGACCGTGCGCATGATCCGGTGTACTGGTCCACCGGCTGGATCATTCTGGTGGTCAGCGTGGCGCTGACCGTGCTGGTGTGGGTGTTGCTCTCGCTGCGGATCGCCGGAGGTGCCGCATGAGCGGTTATCCGGGGCAAGAGGGTTTGCGCACGCCGCTCAAAGTGGCGCGCGGGTGGGGTTCGTCGAAGACCGGCGTGCATCACTGGTGGCTGCAGCGGGTTACCGCCATCGCGCTGGTGCCGCTGTCGGTCTGGTTCCTGTTCGTGCTCGGCGGGATGCTGCACGCCGCGAGCTACGCGGAAGTGATGGCGATGATCGCGCAACCGGTGCACGTGATCTTCCTGATCGTGTTCACCGTGTGCATGTTCTGGCATGGCGCGCTCGGCCTGCAGGTGATCATCGAGGACTACGTGCACACCCGCTGGCTGGAGGTGACGCTCGAGATCGCGTTGCGGTTCGGCGCGCTGCTCGGCGCGCTGGCGTGCGTGATGGCTGTGGCCGCGCTGTGGCTCACCGGCGCGGCCTAGAACCCATACCGGGGGACCTCTGATTCGTTGAGGTTCCTGCGGTGCAGGACGCACCGCTGCGGATCGAACCTGTTCGATCCGGAAGCCGGGTCCGGACAGGTGCCGGATGCGGCGCACCCTGGCAAATCCAGGATGGATTTGCCCAGAGCATCAGAAATTGCCCGGACAAGGGACGCACATGCCCAAAGAGAGTTACAAGATCGAAACCCACGATTACGACGTGGTCGTGGTCGGCGCCGGCGGCGCCGGGTTGCGCGCCACCCTCGGCCTGGCTGCAAAGGGCCTTTCCGCCGCCTGCGTCACCAAGGTATTTCCGACGCGTTCGCACACTGTTGCGGCACAGGGCGGTGTTGCCGCCGCGCTGGGCAACATGGGCGAGGACGACTGGCGCTACCACTTCTACGACACCGTGAAGGGCGGCGACTGGCTGGGCGATCAGGATGCAATCGAGTACATGTGCCGCGAGGCGATTCCGGCCGTGATCGAGCTGGAACACTTTGGAGTGCCGTTCTCGCGCACCAGCGAAGGCAAGATCTACCAGCGCCCGTTCGGCGGCATGACCACGCGTTACGGCGAAGGCACCGCGCAGCGCACCTGCGCCGCGGCCGACCGCACCGGGCACGCGATCCTGCACACCCTGTACACACAGGCGCTGAAGCACGATGCCGAATTCTTCATCGAATACTTCGTGACCGACTTGGTGAAGAACCCTGCCGATGGCCGCATCGTGGGTGTTCTCGCCATCGATCTGAACGAAGGCACGGTGCATTTGTTCCGCGGTCACGCAATCGTGATCGCGACCGGCGGTTACGGTCGCGCGTACTTCTCGTGTACATCGGCGCACACCTGCACCGGTGACGGCGGCGGCATGGCGCTGCGTGCCGGCCTGGCGCTCCAGGATCTGGAATTCGTGCAGTTCCATCCGACCGGCATCTACGGTTCCGGTTGCCTGATTACCGAGGGCTCACGCGGGGAGGGCGGTTATCTCACCAATTCCAAGGGCGAACGTTTCATGGAACGTTACGCGCCGAACGCCAAGGACCTCGCCTCGCGCGACGTGGTCAGCCGCGCCATCACCATGGAAATCCGTGAAGGCAGGGGCGTCGGGGAACACGCGGACCACGTTTATCTCAATCTTGCGCACCTCGGCGCGGACGTGCTGCACGAACGCCTGCCGGGCATTTCCGAGACCGCGCGCATCTTCGCGGGTGTCGACGTCACCAAGGAACCGATCCCGGTGTTGCCGACGGTGCACTACAACATGGGCGGCATCCCGACCAACTACCGCGGCGAAGTGGTGCAGAAGGTAGGCGAGGACCCGGACGTCGTGGTTCCGGGACTGTTTGCGATCGGCGAAGCGGCCTGCGTTTCAGTGCACGGCGGCAACCGGTTGGGGTCCAATTCGCTGCTCGACATCGTGGTGTTCGGGCGCGCGGCAGCCAACCGCTGCGCGGAGATCATCGAACCGGACACGCCGCACCGCGACCTGCCGGCCGATGCGCTGGAACCCGCACTGACGCGCCTCGACAAGGTGCGCCACGCCGACGGCGGCACGCCGACCGCGCAGTTGCGCGTGAAAATGCAGAAAACGATGCAGGAAGATGCGGCGGTATTCCGCACTGCCGAGACGCTTCAGAAAGGCTGCAAACGGATCGATGAGGTGTACGCACAGTTTGCCGACGTCCGCGTCAGCGACCGCTCGCTGATCTGGAATTCCGATCTGGTCGAAACCTTCGAGCTGGCGAACCTGCTGGGCCAGGCGGTCGGCACGATGCACTCGGCCGAGCAACGCCCGGAGACGCGTGGCGGCCACGCGCGCGAGGACTTTCCCGATCGTGACGACGTGAACTGGATGAAGCATACGTTGGTCGCCGTCAACGACAAGGGCGAGTGCAGCTTCGACTATCGCCCGGTCCACTCGAACACGATGACGGATGAGGTCGAGACGGTACCGCCCAAGAAGCGGGTGTATTGAGAGCAGTAAAGGGCGAAGTCGGGCGCTACGCGCCCTGCAAAGAGTGAAGGGAAAAGACGGGCAGTTTTCTTTGCCATTTGCAGCGCCGAAGGCGCGACTTCACAGCTAGCGCAGCGAGCGACTTGCCGTTTGAGCGAGCGTAGTGAGCGATAAACAAAGGTACTTGAAATGGCTGAATTCACGCTGCCGCAGATGTCGAAGGTCCGGAAGGGCAAGCGCTTCGCCGCCAAGCCCGGCGGCAAGAATGTGCGCAATTTCCGGGTCTATCGTTGGGATCCGGACGTGGGCGGCAATCCGCGCGTGGACACCTACGAGGTCGACGTCAGCGGCTCGGCGATGGTCCTCGACGTGCTGCTGAAGATCAAGAACGAGATCGATCCGACGCTGACCCTGCGCCGTTCCTGCCGCGAAGGCGTGTGCGGGTCCTGCGCGATGAACATCGATGGCGAGAACACCCTGGCGTGCACCAAGGGCCTCGACGAATTGCCCGCAGGCGACGTCAGCGTGTATCCGCTGCCGCACATGCCGGTGGTCAAGGATCTCGTTCCCGACCTTACGCATTTCTACGCGCAGTACGCCTCGATCAAGCCGTGGCCACAGACCCAGAGTCCGGCCGGTTCGCGCGAGCGCCTGCAATCGCCGGAAGATCGCAAGAAGCTGGACGGCCTGTATGAATGCATCCTGTGCGCGTGTTGCTCAACCGCGTGTCCCAGTTACTGGTGGAACCCCGACCGTTTCCTCGGCCCCGCGGTACTGCTGCAGGCATACCGCTGGATCGTCGATTCGCGCGACGAAGCCACCGGCGAGCGCCTGGACGATCTGGACGATCCGTTCAAGTTGTACCGTTGCCACACCATCATGAATTGCACCAACACCTGTCCCAAGGGTTTGAACCCGGCCAAGGCGATTGCCGAGATCAAGCTCATGCTCGTCAACCGCACGGTGTGATGATCGACTGGCTTCTCTCGCTTCCGTCTGCCTCATGGCGGCAACGCTTCTGGGCGTTGGCGCTGCTGATTTTGACTTGGTTCAACTTTGCGCATGAGTTGGGCAATCTGCGCGCTGATCTGGCGATCGCGCGCTGGAT
>JBOHYO010000340.1:0-4540 GCA_050737935.1 Rhodanobacteraceae bacterium | reverse complement strand
AGGTTGTCGCCGACATCGATCCCGGTTCGGCCGACATGGGCGATGAGGGCTGGAATGCCGCGGTCAAGGGCCACAATTTCCTGGATGCCGCGAAATATCCGTCAGCTCATTTCCAAAGCACCGCGGTGCGCAAAACCGGCGAGCACAGCGGCACCATCGAGGGCGAGCTCACGCTGTCTGGCGTGACGCTGCCCGTGACGGTCGATTTCACGGTCAATCGGGTCGGCATGACGCTGTTCGGGTTCGAGACCATTGCAGGTTTTTCGGGCCGCGCGACCCTCGACCGCACCCGCTTCGGAATGACCGCGTTCCCGAAGGCCGTCGGCACCGAGGTTGCGATCCGCCTCGAGATCGAGGCCAAGCTGGACCGCAGCGCCGAGTACGACTATCGGCAGGCAGTGGAGAAGTCGACGAGGAGCAAGGCGCGTGCCGCTGCGCAGCACTGAAGCAGGCTGGGGCGCGCTGCTGCGCGCGTTCCATTGGCTGATCGCAGCGCTGATCCTCGCGCAGGCGGTGATCGGACTGAGCATGATCCAGATGGGCGTGACGCCCGCCAAGGTGCGCGTATTCGCCTTGCACAAGTCGATCGGCATCACGATCCTTGCGCTGGTGTTGCTGCGGATCGCGTGGCGGCTCAGCGAACACAGGCCACTCGATCCCGCCGGGATGCCGCGTTGGCAGCGCGGTGCCGCGCGCGCGGTGCACCTCGCGCTGTACGTGCTGATCGTCGCGATTCCGCTATCCGGGTGGTGGTTCAATTCGGCGTCCAACGCGCCGCTGGTATGGTTCGGGCTCATCGACATACCGAGCCTCACGGGTGGTTACGAGCCGGTCTGGAAGCCGCGCGCGCTGCTCGCCCACCAGAGCCTGTTCTGGATACTCGTTGCGCTGCTGGTTGCGCACGTCGGTGCGGCCCTGTGGCACCACTTCGGACAGCGAGACGAGGTGCTGCGACGGATGGTGGCGGGCTCGCGCGCAAGGAATGGAGGCGGACGATGAAGTTGCTGCTCGGAGGGTTGTGCATGGCTGCGGTGCTGGGCCTTGCCGCGCCCGCGATGGCGAAGACGTGGCAGGTCGATGCCACGCACAGCACACTGATGTTCACCAACACCTACCAGAATGTCGAATACAAGGGACGTTTCCAGCGGTTCGATGCCAGGATCGTGTACGACCCCAACGATCTCACGCATGCGAAATTCGACGTCACCGTGGACACCACCAGCCTCGACACCCAAAACAGCGAGCGGGACCATACGGCGCTCGGCGCGGATTTCTTCGATGCCGCAAAATTCCCGAAGGCGTACTTCGTGACCACCATCTTCCGCAGGACGGCGGACGGCAAGGTGATTGCCCTCGGTGAACTCAAGCTGCGTGGCGTCGTCAAGCCGGTCCAGTTGGCGGTGACGTTCACGCCACACGGCAACACCGCGGTGCTGGATGTCACGGCGCGATTGAAACGCCTCGATTTCGGTATCGGCGCCGGTCAATGGGCGGATCCATCCATGATCGGCGATGCCGTCACCGTGCACGGGCACCTCGTGTTGACGCCTGCGCCGGCGAAGCACGTCGCGCAGTAACAACTTGTTGGCCATCGGACACGCAAGATGAACGCAGAAGGTCGTCATGAGGACGGATTTCGTCGTACGGTCGATGTTGCCGAGGTCGCCTGGCGCCCGTCGGAAATGACGGCCGGCGTACAGGTCAAGGACATCGCCGTGACCGATGACACGGAACTCCAGATCGTGCGACTCGAACCCGGTGCCGGGTTCCCGCGTCATCGCCACGACAGTCCGGAATTCATCTACATCCTCGAAGGGGAACTGGTGCAAAACGGTCGCCGGCTGCAAACGGGTTGGGCGAGCGTCTCGGGCGAAGGCACGGTGGACGAGGACGTTCATTCGGATACCGGCTGCACCTTCCTGCTGGTCGATCGCCCGTATCGCGCCAACGGCGAGTAGGGCGGCGGTCAGGCGCGAATGAATGCGCGCAACATTGTCTGATCGAACGGCCAGCCAAGTTCCCGACCGGTGCTGTCGTCACGCAACACCGGCACGCGCTCGCCGTAGCGGGCTTCCAGCTCGGCGTCGCCGTCGATCCAGACGCTCTCGAATTCCGGCGCGCGCACGATGGCCAGCAGTGCGACCGCCTCGTCGCACAGCTTGCAGTCGTCGCGTTGGTAAAGTCGCAGGAGCATGGGGCGGTGCAGCTTCATCTTCGATGGCGCGCTTAGAATAGTGCGCCTGCACACGCGCAGCCGTCAGGCGACTGCGTTCAGCGGCATCGCTTTCTGATGTCCGCTGGAACGGAGTCGCATTCGTGAAGTCCATATTGCCATGTCCATAAGCGTCTTCGACATCTTCAAGATCGGCATCGGCCCGTCGTCCTCGCACACGATCGGGCCGATGCGCGCGGCGGCCCGGTTCGTCGAACGCTGGCTGGCGGAAACGCGGGATCTGGAGCGGGTCGCGCGGGTGACGGTGGAACTGTACGGATCGCTAGCGATGACCGGCCGGGGCCACGGCACCGACAAGGCGGTGCTCTGCGGGCTGGAAGGCAACTGGCCGGACCGGATCGATCCCGACGCGATGCCGACGCTGCTGGAACGCGTGCGTTCCAGCCAGCGCATTCGGCTCAACGGCACGCACGAAATCGCATTCGACGAAAAGGCCGACCTCGTCTGGAACAAGCGCCAGAAACTGCCGTACCACGTCAACGGCATGCGCTACACCGCGTACGACGACGCCGGCGCCGTGATCGTCACGCGCGATTACTACTCGGTGGGCGGCGGTTTCGTGGTCAACGCCGACGAGGCCGCGGCCGACCGCATCGTCGCGGACACCACGCCGCTACCGTTTCCGTTCCACTCCGGCGACGAGTTGATGGCCTTGTGCGACAAGCACGGCATGACAATCGCGCAACTGATGCTGGAAAACGAGAAGGTCTGGCGCAGCGAGGCGGAGATTCGCGCGGGATTGCTGGAGATATGGAAGGCGATGCAGGATTGCGTCGCGCGCGGCCTGCGGTCGCCCGGTGAGCTCCCCGGCGGATTGCACGTGACGCGTCGCGCGCCGGCGATGTACACCGCGTTGAAGGATCGTCCGGAAGCCGCGATCAAGGATCCGTTGACGGTGCTCGACTGGGTGAACCTGTACGCGCTCGCCGTCAACGAGGAAAACGCTGCGGGCGGCCGCGTGGTGACCGCTCCCACCAACGGCGCGGCGGGGATCGTGCCCGCGGTGCTGCACTACTACGACCGTTTCTGTCCCAGGTCGAACGAGCAGGGCGTGATCGATTTCCTGCTCACCGCCGGCGCGATCGGGATTCTGTACAAGGAGAACGCATCCATCAGCGGCGCCGAAGTGGGGTGCCAGGGCGAAGTCGGCGTGGCCTGCTCGATGGCCGCAGGCGCACTGGTCGCGGCGCTCGGCGGCACGCACCCCCAAGTCGAGAACGCCGCCGAGATCGGCATGGAACACAACCTCGGGCTCACCTGTGACCCGATCGGTGGCCTCGTGCAGATCCCCTGCATCGAGCGCAACGCGATGGGATCGGTGAAGGCCATCAACGCCCAGCGGATGGCGATGAAGAGCGACGGCAAGCACCGCGTGTCGCTCGACAAGGTCATCAGGACCATGCGGGATACGGGTCGGGACATGAAAGACAAATACAAAGAGACAAGTCGTGGTGGACTTGCGGTAAACGTCGTTGAATGTTGACCAGAACTTGCAAGCGGCCATCCGTGGTGCGGGGTGCCTGCCCGGACGTCCCTGTCCGTGCGTTCGAGCGCGCAGCCGATGCCATCAAGGTATCGGCTAAGCGCACGCTCTCACCCATCCGCGACATGAAGGACAAGTACAAGCAAACCAGCCGCGGCGGCCTCGCGGTGAACGTGGTCGGGTGTTGACCGCATCAATGCGCAGGCAAGCAGCCGGATCGGCTGCCTGCCTGCGTTTGCTACTGCCAATCGCGCTTATTGCCCGGTGGCGAAGTGCTGATTGAAATGCGCCAGTGAGTAGGCCAGGAAATCGCGCTGCACGCTGCCACCTGGATTGACTTTCGCGGTGATCACCGGTTGAAAGTCGTTCGCGCCCTGGGTGAGGCTGAAGGAGGCATTGAGGATTTCGTCATCCAGCGCGATCTGGACGTACCGGGCGAACGCCGGCGGAATCTGGTCGTTGTCCGAGACCGGGATTTTCTGCCCATGGTAATCCGCCGTCACGACCGTTCCGGTGAGCGCCTCGGCCTGCGCCTGTTTCCCCAGCGCCCGCACCAGCGCGATGGCGAGTTGCAGACGGGTCAGCTGCACGCCCGGAGCGAAACGGTGTTGCGACACCGGGGCGATCAGCGGACCCTG
The DNA here is from genome assembly GCA_050737935.1 of Rhodanobacteraceae bacterium. Lineage (GTDB taxonomy): Bacteria > Pseudomonadota > Gammaproteobacteria > Xanthomonadales > Rhodanobacteraceae > 66-474. The sequence goes on along the minus strand of JBOHYO010000340.1, from coordinate 186 downwards.
GCTGAAGTTCCAGTCGCGCAGCACGTCGCCGTCGTACGTGACCGCTTCCACCAAGGGCATCTCCGCGGACGAAACATCGCTGAAGGGCGCGATCGCGCCAGTCGCCAGTCTCTGGCGAAGAGGCGCGTCAAGCGCGAGAATGTTCGCGAATTCGAGCCGCGTCACGTTGTGGTCAGGGTGGAAGAG
>JBOHYO010000339.1:0-3101 GCA_050737935.1 Rhodanobacteraceae bacterium | reverse complement strand
GGGTTCGGCTTTCTGATCCTGTTTTGGCGAAGCCCTCTGGGCGTGCCTTGTTGCAGGTGGCGGTGGCGCGCCGACCGGACCGACCAGGGTGGCTTCGATCACCGGCCCTTCCAGCCGCACCATGCGCGTGCAAGTGACCGGGCGCATGGCTTCGGGCAGATGCAGCGCGTCGGCCACGGCTTCCCAATGCGTGCAGTTGAGCATCGCCAGCGCCAGGAACGCGACGATGCCGAGGTGCAGCAACGCGGAATAAGCGACCGCGCGCGGAGTGGCGTCAGCGCTTTCCATTGCCTGCGGGCACCAGCGTGGTCTCGGGCTGGCTCATCAAGCCGACCTTGGCGACACCTGCCTCCTGCAACAGACCCAGCACCTGGTTGACGCGCCCGTAATCGACGCGCTTGTCGCCGCCCAGCAACACCGAAACTTTCGGATCCTGCTTGACGAACGCGGAGATGTCCTTCACCAGCGTCGCATCGTCGACCTGTTCGCGCGGACTCTTGCCGAGGGTCAGGAATACGTTGCCCTGTTGGTCCACCGACACCAGCACCGGCTGTTTTTCGTCCTGCAGCGCCTTGGCCGCGGACTGCGGCAACTGGATGTTGGCGCCGAGGTTCAGCATCGGCGCGGTGACCATGAAGATGATCAGCAGCACCAGCATCACGTCGATGTACGGCACGATGTTGATCTCCGCCATTCGACGCCGACGTTTGCCGCGATGTTGCAATGCCATGATTCACCCTCCCCCGTCAGCGCACGCGTGTTTCCGCGCGGCTCGGTGTGGTGGGCGCCACGGGCTCGTCGGCGTGCATTTGCCGTTGCAGCACCGAGGAGAACTCTTCCTGGAAGGTTTCGTAGCGCAAGGTCAGGCGATCCAGTCGCGTCGAGTAGCGGTTGTAGGCCCACACCGCCGGAATCGCGGCGAACAGGCCCATCGCGGTCGCGACCAGCGCCTCGGAAATGCCCGGCGCGACCGTGGCAATGGTGGCCTGCTTCAGGGAACCCAGGCCCTGGAACGCGATCATGATGCCCCATACGGTGCCGAACAGGCCGACGTAGGTGCTGATCGAACCGACGTTGGCGAGGTATTCGAGGTTGCGCTCCAACTTCTCCACTTCGCGCGTACCCGCCACCCGCATCGCGCGCTCGGAGCTTTCCAGTACCGCGCGCCGGTCCTCGCCGCCGCGCTGGCGCTGGCGCACGAATTCCCGGAAACCTGATTCGAACACCGCCGCCAGGCCACCGGCTTCGCCGGCACGGTTGCTGACCTCGCGGAACAATGCGGCTAGGTCCACGCCCGACCAGAACCGTTCCTCGAAACCGTCGGCATCGCGGGTGGCCGCATCCAGCATCGCCTTCTTGCGGAAGATGATCACCCACGACGTGACCGAGAAAATCAGCAGGATCAGCAACACCAGTTTGACTGGCCAACTGGCGTGCAGGACCAGATCGAAGATGTTGATGGAACCGTTCATGCGTTTGTCAATCCTTGTTGGATCAAGACCGTGATGCCCGCGGGAATCCTGACGGGCGTGAAAGTGCCTGCGTCGATGCACGCCACGCGCACCCGGGCGCGCGCCAGCGTAACGCCGTCGGCGACGCGCAGCACGCCTTGTGCGATGTCCATGCTGGCGGCACGCAGGCGTTCCACGCGCACCGTCGCATCCAGTTCGTCATCGAGCCGGGCCGGCTTGTCATAGGCGATGCCGAGTTCACGCACCACGAACAGGACCCCGTGCGAATTGCGGATGGCGTCCTGCCCCAGCCCGGCGGAACGCATCCATTCGCTGCGCGCGCGTTCCAGGAAACGCAGGTAGCCGGCGTGATAGACCACGCCGCCTGCATCCGTATCTTCCCAATAGACCCTTATCCGCCAACTGAACGCGACGAAACCAGGGTCAGAAACGGGGTCAGAGTGACTTTTCACACGCACGCCGGGAAGCCGAAGAAGGGGGTCAGAGTGACTTTTCCAATTGCCCCGGTTTTCCCGAAACGCCATGAAAAGTCACTCTGACCCCCTTCTTTTGTCCCTTTGCGGCGCCCCCTCACTCTGACCCCCTTTCGTCCGTTTCGTCGAACAGGTTCATTGCCGGCTCACCGCCGCGCGGCGGTTTCAGCCCGAAATGCCGCCAGGCCTTCGCAGTCGCGATGCGCCCGCGCGCGGTACGCGCCAAGAGGCCCTGCTGGATCAAATAGGGTTCGATTACGTCCTCGATGGTGTCGCGATCCTCGGCCAGCGCCGCCGCCAGCGATTCCACGCCGACCGGACCGCCTTCGAACTGTTCCAGAACCAGCCGCAGGAGGCGGCGATCGAGCTCGTCGAACCCGCCGCCATCCACCCTCAGCATGTCCAGCGCCGCCGACGCGATCTCGCGCGTGATCCGTCCGTCGGCGCGTACCTCGGCGTAGTCGCGCACCCGTCGCAACAGCCGGTTGGAGATGCGCGGGGTACCGCGCGCGCGCCGCGCGATCTCGTCGGCGCCTGCCTCTTCGCAGGCGATTTCGAGGATCCGCGCAGCGCGCCGCACGATCGCGGCCAGCTCCGGCGCCGTGTAGAACTCGAGCCGGTGCACGATGCCGAAACGGTCGCGCAACGGGCTGGTCAGCATGCCCGCGCGGGTCGTCGCGCCAACCAGCGTGAAGGGCGGCAGGTCCAGCTTGATCGAGCGCGCGGCCGGGCCCTCGCCGAGCATGATGTCGATCTGGAAATCCTCGAGCGCCGGGTACAGTACTTCCTCGACCACCGGCGACAGGCGATGGATCTCGTCGATGAAAAGCACATCGCGCGGCTGGAGGTTGGTAAGCAACGCAGCGAGGTCGCCGGCACGTTCCAGCACCGGCCCCGACGTACTGCGAAGGTTGACGCCCAGTTCGTTCGCGATCACGTGCGAGATCGTGGTCTTGCCGAGGCCGGGCGGCCCGAACACCAGCACATGGTCCAGCGCCTCACCGCGCTTGCGCGCCGCCTCGATCGATAGCGCCAGTTGCTCGCGCATCGCCACCTGCCCCACGTATTCGGCAAGCGTGCGCGGACGGATGCTGGCGTCCAGCACCTCCTCGTCGCGGGCTTCGGCGGCGTCGACGACGCGCGATTCACTCATCCG
>JBOHYO010000338.1:0-3544 GCA_050737935.1 Rhodanobacteraceae bacterium | reverse complement strand
GCACGGCATCATCCCCCCGATGCTGCCTGCCGCGGGCAGACAGCATCGACCCCCTTCGTGCCGAAGGGGGGTGATCCAGGACATCGTGCGGATTCGCGAGGACCAGGTCGCCGCGGAGCGGCGACCTCACCTCACGCCGAAATCGCGAGGCGCTCCGATCGATACACGACCGCGGTGATCGCGCCCAGCACCGCGGCGAAGGCGAACCCGCACACCAGCGCGAGGCCGATGTCGCCGGCGGCCACCGGGACGCCGCGCAACAGGTCGCTGATGCCGATCTGCTGACCGAGCAACGGCACCGCATACATCCAGTGCGCGGGCTTGACGGGCATGAAGCTCATCAGCATCGAAGGCAGGATCGGGATGATCATCAGGAGGCCGAGGTAGGTCTGCGCCTCGCGGTAGCTCTTGGCGAACGCCGCGACCAGCGTTTCCAGCACCGCGAACACCGCGATCAATGGCAGCTCCAGCAGGATCGCCTGGCCGATGAACGAAGGACCCAGGTCGAACGACATGCCGAGTTTCTCGGCCGGCATGAACAGCGCCGCGATCGAGAAGGCCACCGCCGTCAGCACCAGGCTGGCCAGCGAGAATGCGCTGATCGCACCGAGCTTGCCGATGAGGATCCGCCAGCGCGCGACCGGATTGGCGAACAGCGGTTCCAGCGATTGCCGTTCGCGCTCGCCCGCGGTCAGGTCGATCGCGAGATACATGCCGCCGATGTACACCGCGAACACGAAGAAGTACGGAAGGATTCCGAGCGCCAATCCGGCTCGCGACTGCGGCGTGGACTGGTCGCGCTTGCTGACGATCACCGGCGACGCTATTCCCGGTGACAGGCCGCGCGCCAGCAGCCGCAGCGCACCCTGCTGGCGGCTGTAGTTTTCCAGCATGCCTTCGAGCCGGCCGGTGGGCGTGCCGGACTCGCGCTGCGAGGCGTCGTAGATCACCTCGACCTGCGCCGGTTCTCCGCCGCGCCAGGCTTTCGCGTAACCGGCGGGGATCCGCAGCACCACATCGGTGTCCCGGTTGCGCACCGCCTTGTCTGGGTCGGCGATCGGCGGCTGCGGCACCAGCCCCTGCTGCTTCAAGGCATCGATCAGGTTCGGCGCGTACTCGGCGCCGATCACCGGCACCTTGAGCGGTCCTTCCGCCTTCTTCATCTCCTGGCCGACCAGCGTGTTCATCAGCACCACGAACAGGATCGGCCCGAACAGCGGCCCGTAGATCAGCGCGCTGAACACCGTGCGCTTGTCGCGCAGGTTCTCGCGGATTTCCTTCCACCAGACGGTCAGCATCGCATTCATGCGGCGAGTCCTTCTTCACTGCCGATCAATTTCACGAAGGCATCCTCCAGGTTGGCTTCGCCGGTCTGCGCGCGCAGTGCATCGGGCGTTTCGTCGGCGACGACGCGGCCGTTGGCGATCACCACGATGCGATCGCACAGCATCGCGACCTCCTGCATGATGTGGCTGGAAAACAGCACGCAACGGCCTTCGGCCTTGAGGTTGCGCATGAAGGCGCGCAAGCCGCGGGTGGCCATCACGTCGAGGCCGTTGGTGGGTTCGTCCAGGATCACGTTTCCCGGATCGTGAACCAGCGCGCGCGCGATCGCGGTCTTGACGCGCTGGCCCTGCGAGAAGCCCTCGGTGCGGCGGTCGAGGATGTCGCGCATCTCCAGCGCTTCGACCAGTGCCTCGCGGCGCTGGTGCATCAGGCCGGTCTCGATGCCATGCAGGCGGGCGAAGTATTCGATGTTCTCGCGCGCGGTCAGGCGCTTGTAGAGGCCGCGGGCGTCCGGCAGCACCCCCAACCTGCGGCGTACCGAAATCGGGTCGACCGCGGCATCGATGCCGTCCACCAGCACCTGACCCGAAGCCGGCTTCATCAGCGTATACAGCATTCGCAAGGTGGTGGTCTTGCCGGCGCCGTTCGGACCGAGCAGCCCGGTGATCTCGCCATCGCGAGCCGTGAACGTGACGCCGTCGACGGCTTTCACCGCACCGAACGCCTTGTGCAGGTCTTTCACTTCAATCATTGCGGACTCCCGCTGCGATTCGTCGCGACGTGATGGATTTGCGGTCCAGAAAGACGGGACCCGGGACCCGGGACCGGTAGGAGCACGCCTGCGCGAAGCGCTTGCTCTTTCTTCTGCGCGCGACCGGACCCTCGGCAAAATGAAACCGCGATCGCGGCCATGGGCCGCTGCTACGGAAAGCCGTGCAGGGCGGGCATTGGCCGCCAAGGCATCCGGCGGACGGTGTCCGCCCTGCGGCTTTTCGGGTCCCAGGTCCCGGGTCCCGGGTCCCGTCTTCCGGCTTCACGGCGCAGCTCCATTGAAGTTCACGAACGCGGGGATGGGGCCGATGCGCTTCAGGCACTTTGCGTCGAGCTTCTTCGGTTGCAGGTCTTCCACGAAGTCATCGACCAGGCTCGGCATGCAGCCCGCATTGATCGCTTCGGCGTGCCCGAGCCCCGCGACCACCAGCGAGCGTCCGTCGGAAAGTCCCTTCAATACTTCAGCGGCGTTGTCCGGCGGTGTCACCGGATCGCGTTCGCCGGAAATCAGCAGCGTCGGAATCGAAGACTTGAACGGAGCATGGAAATGCGCGGGCATCGGACCGTGCGGCCATGCCTTGCAGGCGGCCAGCAGGTCGTCGACCATCGAAGAGCCGAGGATGGTGCCGGCATCCTGTGGACGCGGCTTCAGCAGCGAGGCGTCTTCGCTGCAGACGACCGAGAACTGCATGCCGCCCTGCATCGACTGGGATACGCCACTGGTCAGGAGTTTCGCCTGCCCCATCAACGGCGCGTAGTTGCCATGCGCGGCCTCGTCCACCGCCAGCGGCAGCAGCGCCGCGGTCGCCGCCGAATAGGAGAAGAAGCGCACCACGCCCGCGAGGGTGTCCGCACTCAGCTTGCGGGTGACCGGTTGGTAGGTTTCGGGATCCGCGAAGGTGACCTGCTGCGGCGGTTCCGCCTCGAGCTTCGCGTGCAACTGGTGCAAGGTGGCGAGCCAGTCACCGAACCTTTTTTTGCACGCGGGTGCCGCGTTGCACGCCGCTGCCTGCAGCTTCAGCGAATGCTCCAATGCTCCGGCGAAGGTTTCGCCGAGGATCATCTGATTGGGCACCACGCCATTGAGCACGATGCTGCGTACCGAGTCCGGATGCGCGCCGGCGTAATGTTGCGCCATGCGGGTGCCATAGGACACGCCGACCAAATCCAGCTTCGGTGCACCGAGCGCTTGGCGAACCGCTTCGAGATCGGCGACCGCGTCGGTGGTGGTGTAGTAGCGCGGATCGGCCGTCTTCTCGACCTCCGCCGCGCACTTGCCGATCATCTCGCTTGTTTCGGTCGGCGCCGCATCCGTGAGTTTTTTCAGTTCCTTCTCCACGTCCGGACAGGTCAGGGGATGCGAGCCGCCGGTGCCGCGCTGGTCCAGCAGCAGCAGGTCGCGGTGCTTCAGCAAAGGCGCGAACGCCGGCGCCATTTCCGGATAGGTTTCGATCGCCGACTGCCCCGGTCCGCCGGCGAGATACAC
>JBOHYO010000337.1:0-8380 GCA_050737935.1 Rhodanobacteraceae bacterium | reverse complement strand
ACCAAGCGAATCGAAACGCTGGTGCAGACGATTCAGTCGGATACCGTCGAAGCGGTCAGCTCGATGGAACAGACCACCACGCAGGTGGTGAACGGCGCACGCCTCGCCGAGGATGCCGGCACCGCGCTGGGCGAGATCGAGAAGGTCTCGACCAACCTCGCGGGGCTCATCCAGGGCATCTCCAGCGCCGCCCGCCAGCAGTCGGCGGCGGCGACCAACATCTCATCGACGATGAATTCGATCCAGCAGATCACCGCGCAAACCTCGGTGGGCGCCAACCAGACCGCGGAGTCGATCGGAAACCTCGCGCATCTCGCGCAAGAGCTCCGCCGTTCGGTGGCCGACTTCAAGCTGCCGGCGTAAGCGACGGTTCGATGCCATGACCGCAGGCGATGACATCATGTCCGCGGCGACCGGTGAAGCCGGCGTCGCTGCCGTTGCGCCCGAAGGCATGGCCGAGCGGGCGACGGGCGGTATCGTGCGGAACCGGGCCATGCGTCTCGAAGAGCAGGCCGATTTTTCGACCCTGGCCTGGGTCAAGCCCCAGATCGACCAGCTTCTGTCGGAAGCGCGCCAGTCGCTCGAAACCTACGCCGAGAATCCCGCGGACCAGGAGTCGATGCAGATCTGCCGCGGCCTGCTGCACCAGGTGCTCGGCACGCTGCGCATGGTCGAGTTGTACGGCGCCGCCGAACTCGCCCACGAGATGGAGTGCCTCGCCCAGGCACTGGTCGAGGGCCAGGTCAGCGACCGCGACGAGGGATTCAGTGCGCTGATGCGGAGCCTGGTGCAACTTCCGGATTATCTCGATTTGATCGAGAGCGGTCACAAGGACATTCCGATCGTCCTGTTGCCGTTGCTGAACGAACTGCGTGACTCACGCGGCTGCGAGACGGCGGACCCGCGGGTGCTGTTTCATCCCGACCTCGACCGGTCGCTGCCCGCGGATGCCGCAGGCGCGCGAGCGCCGTTCCCGTTTGCCGATCTGCGCCAACGCACCACCCGGATCCGTGCGCGCTTCCAGGCGCAGTTGCTGCCATGGACGCAAGGCAAGCTGCCGGATTTCGCGGCCATGCGCGAGTGCATGGACGAACTCCGCGCGGTGTGCCACGCCGAGCCCGCACGCCGCCTGTGGTGGATCGCCGGTGGCGTGCTGGAAGCGCTGCAGCAGGGCCGTCTCGATCACCATCTCGCAAGTCTGCGCCAGCAGTTCGGACACCTGGACCGCACCATCCATCGGATGCAGGACCAGGGCGAGGAAGTCTGTAACGAAGAGGACGCATGTCAACTCACCCGTGGCCTGTTGTTCCATGTGATGCAGGCCGGTCCCGGCGCGGGACGCAGCGAGGCCATCGCCGAGTGCTTCGCGCTCGATCGCATGGTGCCCTCCGAAGCCGAGCTCGAGCGTGCGCGCGCCGCGATGTCGGGGCGCAACCGTGCGTTGCTGGACACCGTGGCCAAGGCAGTGCGCGAGGACCTGCTGCGCGTCAAGGAAGGCCTCGACATCTACCTGCGCCGCGACGACCACCAGCCGGATCAGCTCGCGCCGCAGGTGGAAACGCTGCACCGGGTCGGCGACACCCTCGGCGTGCTGGGACTCGAATCCCCCGCCCGGATGGTCCGGGACCAGTGCGGACTCGTCGCGCAGATCATCGACGGCGAGCGCGAGGCGCGTCCCGAGACGATCCTGGACATCGCAAGCGCCCTCTTGTACGTGGACGCGTCGCTCGACGAGCACATCGAAAACCTCGGTGGTCCCGGCGGGCCCGAAGAAACGCTGCCCTTCAGCGAGGGCCGCAAGATCATGCGGGCGCTGATGCACGAGGCCGGCGCCAACCTCGGCAGCGTCAAGGGAGCGCTGACGGCGTTCGTCGAATCGGCGTGGTCGCACGCCGAACTCGCCGACGTGCCGAAGCTGCTCGCCGAGGTAACCGGCGCGTTGCGCATCCTGAACCTGGATGCGCCGGCCGATCTGGTCGACGGCATCGACCGTTACATCGGGAACGAATTGATCGCCGATCGCCGCGTGCCAACGGTCGACGAAATGGACACCCTGGCCGACGCCATGGCCAGCGTGGAGTACTACCTTGAAATCGGGCGCGATTCGAGCGCCGGCGACAACCGTGTTCTCGACGCGGCCCGCCGCAGCCTCGAAGCGCTGCACTACTGGCCCCTGCCGGAGCGTCGCACGCCGGTCGATGGTGACGCCGAGCCTGGAGATGATGCGGGCACCACGGCCGCGCCGCCGGCGGCGGCCGGCCCGGCAACCCTTGTCCGGGGCCTGCCTTCCGCGGTCGACATTCCGATCGCGTCTGCGCAAGGCAGTGCTGCGGTGCAGCCGTTGGCCGCCGCGGGCCCCGTACCGGGTGTCGGTCCCGGAAAATGGATCGAGGTCGAAGAGGAGGTCCTGGAGCCCATCGCCAGCGAAGGCGCGGCCTTCGACACGGCGTTTCAGGATGCCCCGGGCATCGACGAGGAAATCCGCGAGGTGTTCGTCGAGGAGGTCGGCGAGGAAATCGCCAACATCAACGTCAACCTGCCGGCCTGGAAGGCCAATCCGGACGACCTCGAAACGCTCAAGAATCTGCGACGTTCCTTCCACACCTTGAAGGGCTCCGGGCGGCTGGTCGGCGCCATGGCGCTCGGCGAGTTCAGTTGGAAGATCGAGAACATGCTCAACCGGGTGCTGGATCGCACCATCGCGCCGGACGACAACGTCCAGGAAGTGGTGGATGCGGCGGTCGCCACGTTGCCGAAGCTGCATGCCGGGCTGCGCGGCGAGGCGGTCGTACTCGACCTGCCGCTCGACGCGATCACACAGACGGCCGACAAGTTGATCGCGGGCGAGCCCGGCCGGATCGCCGATTCGATGGGCGGCTATCACAAGGTCCTTCGCAAGGTGCAGCGTTGGGTTCCTTCCGGCGAGGCCGAAACGCCTTCCGTACCGCTGTCGGAACAGGTCATCACCTCGCCGGAGTCGGGCCTGCCGGTGGTCGATCCGATCCTGCTGGACGTGTTGCGGACCGAGGTCGGCCTGCATCTCGAGCGCATGCGCGCATACATCGCACGCAATGCGAATCATGATGTGGCGGTGGACGACGAACTGGTGCGCGCGGTGCATACCCTGCACGGAGCGGTGGCCATGGTCGGCATCGAATCGCTGGCGCGAATGCTGGCCCCGACCGAAGTCTGGGTCCGGCGGGTGCGCAGCGCCGAAGCGCCGCTCGATCGCGAAGGTTGCGATGCGCTGCGCGATGCGGCTTCGGTGACCGAACACGTGATGGTGCAGTTCGATGCGCCGATGCCGGACCTGCCGGACACCACCGCGCTAACCGAGCGAATGGAAGCCCTGCGCGACCGCTGGCCGGAAGCCATGCCGTTGGGGGCGCCACGTGCCGCCCCCGTCGAAGCCGCGGCGGAATCGGGCCTGCCGGAGGAGGAGGAGCAGCAGGACGGAGCCATCGCCGTCGGCCTGGAAGCCGCTTCGCCGCTCCCGACCGAGGACGACGAAGACGTACTCGCCGCGCGCGAGGAATCCGAACGCCGCGCCGAGGAGAAGGCCGAGCGGGAGCGTGTGGCTGCCGAGCAGGCGGAACAGGAACGCGTCGCGGCGGAAAAGGCGGAAGCAGATCGCCTTTCCGCCGAACATGACGAACAGGAACGGCCGGCCGCCGAGCGAGCCGAGCAGGAACGCATCGCCGCGGAGCAAGCAGAACAGGAACGCATCGCCGCGGAGCAAGCCGAACAGGAGCGCAGCGCTGCGGAGCAAGCCGAACAGGAACGCATCGCCGCGGAGCAAGAAGAGCAGGAACGGATCGCCGCCGAGCAAGCCGAACAGGAACGGATCGCCGCCGAGCAGGCCGAACAGGAACGCATCGCCGCCGAGCAAGCCGAGCAGGAGCGGGTCGCGGCAGAAAAAGCCGAGCAGGAACGGGTCGCGGCGAAAAAGGCCGAACAGGAACGGGTCGCCGCGGAGAAGGCCGAGCAGGAACGCATTGCTGCTGCGCGCGAAATCGCGGCGCGCGAGATCGCCGCTGCCGCGTTGCCGCCGTTCCCGGACGATCCGCAGCCGGACGGACCGCTTGACATCCCCGACCTCGATCCGGAGCTGGTCAACTTGTTCTCCGAAGAAGCGGTGGAGTTGCTCGATTCCAGCGACAGCCAGGTGACCACGCTGCGGAACGCGCCGGATGACGTCGAAAGCGTGCGCGGGCTGCAGCGCAACCTGCATACCCTGAAAGGCGGCGCACGAGTGGTGGGCATCGCCGCGGTGGGCGACCTCGCCCATGCCATGGAAACACTCCTCGAAAAGGTGGTCGACCGCAAGCGTGAACCGACGCCGATCGAAGTCGATTCGCTCGAGCGGGGGTTCGATCGTTTGCACGACCTGGTCCAGCGTATGGCCGAGGGGCGCGCACTCGCCGATCCCGTCCATGCAATCGAACGCTTCAACGCGCTCGCCGAAGGCCGGCCAGTGGATGGCTCGGCGCGGGCGGCCGAGCATTCCGCACCCGCCGAACCGGCTCCGCCGCCCCGTCCGGCGCCGCTGCTGGGCGAAACCGAACTCCAGGCGCCGGCGGAGCTCATCCGGGTGCGCTCGGACCTGCTCGATTCGCTCGTCAATGCCGCGGGCGAGGCTTCGATCTACCGCGCGCGACTGGAACAGCAGATCGGCAACTTCCACTTCAACCTGGCCGAACTCGACCAGACCGTCGCGCGTCTGCGCGAGCAGTTGCGCAAGCTCGAGATCGAAACAGAAACCCAGATCCTGTCGCGCTACCAACGCGAGAACGAAGCGGGCGAAGGCGCCACCTTCGATCCGCTGGAACTCGACCGTTTCTCCAACCTCCAGCAGTATTCGCGGGCGCTGGCTGAGTCGGTTTCCGATCTTGCCTCGATCCAGGACATCCTGGACGACCAGACGCGCCAGTCCGAAACCCTGTTGCTGCAGCAGTCGCGGGTGAACTCCGATTTGCAGGACGGCCTGATGCGTACGCGCATGGTGCCGTTCGACTCCATGGTGCCGAACCTGCGCCGTACGTTGCGTGGCGCCGCCGACGAACTCGGCAAGCGCGCGCAGTTGCGCGTGGAAGGCGCGCAAGGCGAAATGGACCGCAGCGTGCTGGAACGCATGAAGGCGCCGTTCGAGCACATGCTGCGCAACGCATTGACCCATGGCATCGAGGCCCCGGCCGAACGCGTCGCGCGCGGCAAGCCGGCGGAAGGCACGGTCACCATCCAGGTCGGCCGCCAAGGCACCGAAGTGATGGTGCGGGTTTCCGACGATGGTGCCGGTTTCGACCGCGAGGCGATCCGCGCCAAGGCCATCGAACGCGGCTTGCTGAAGCCGGACGTGCCGATCTCGGACAGCGAGTTGTACAACTTCGTGCTGCAGACCGGGTTTTCCACCGCCAGCGAAGTCAGCCAGTTGGCCGGCCGCGGCGTGGGCATGGATGTGGTCGCCAACGAAATTCGCCAGCTCGGCGGCTCGCTGGCGATCGAGTCCGAGCGCGGGCATGGCACGGTTTTCAACATCCGCCTGCCGTTCACGCTGGCGGTCACACAGGCCATCACCGTGCGCGCGGGCGAAACCACCTTCGCGATCCCGATGACTTCGGTGCAGGCAGTGTCGCGCATCCGCCGCCAGGAAATGGCCGAGCGGCTGGCGACGGGCGAGCGTACGGTCAGTTACGCCGACGAGGAATACACGCTGCACGACCTGTCCGAGTTGCTGGGTTTCGGCGCGGCGAGCTTGCCCGAGGAAGGCAGCGGCCAGTTGCCGTTGCTGATGGTTCGGGCGGGTGATCTGCGCGCCGCGATCCATATCGACGGCGTGATTGGTTCGCGCGAAATCGTGGTCAAGCCGGTCGGGCCGCAAGTCAGCAACGTGCCCGGCATGTTCGGTGCCACCATTCTCGGCGATGGTTCGGTGATGCTGATCCTCGACCTTGCGCCGCTGGTACGGCACGTCGCGGCCAAGCAGGCCGCCGCGCTCGCGACCATCGACGGCGGCGAGACGTTGGAAGCGGAAGCGCCACACATGCAGGCTCCGGTGCCGCTTGCGGATTCGCAAGGGCCGAGCGTGGTGATGGTGGTCGACGATTCGATCACGATGCGCAAGGTCACGACGCGGGTGCTCGAGCGCGAGCGGCTGGAAGTCATCACCGCTAAGGACGGCGTGGACGCACTGGAGAAACTGCAGGAACGCATTCCCGACGTGATGCTGCTGGATATCGAAATGCCGCGGATGGACGGCTACGAGCTGGCCACGCACATGAAGAACGACGCGCGCTTCCGGCACGTGCCGATCATCATGATCACCTCGCGCACCGGCGAGAAGCATCGCCAGCGCGCATTCGAGATCGGCGTCGATCGTTACCTCGGCAAGCCGTACAGCGAAGCCGACCTGTTGCGCAACGTCGGCGAGATCCTGGAGGCCCGCAGTGTTTGAGCAGGTGCCCCCCCCCGCCCGTCCACGCGTGGCGTTGGTGTACGGCGACGCGGGTCGCGTCGGCCACCTGCGCGGTGTCGTGGCTGACCACATGGAGATCGTCTACGAAACCGCGGCGGCAGATTTCGATGCGTCGCAGCTGGCCGGCTCGAGGGCGACCGCCGCGCTGGTGAACCTGGACGACGATTGCGATTGGCTGGACCCCATCGAGGCACGCCTGAACGAGGCGGGCGTCGCCGTGGTGTTCAATGACCCCGAGATTTCGCATGGCCTCGAAGGCTGGGCCCGGGCCCGCTGGCTGCGGCATTTGACGGCGAAGCTGATCGGCAGCTCCGATTACGATCCGCCGCGTCCCGTCGTGGCCCTCGCGTCGCAGGCCGCCGCTGCTCCGGCGACGGATATCCCTGCGCCCCTGGACTTGCCCACGGTGGATGCCTTGGCTATCACCGAACGTCCGCTGTCGCCGACGGAAATTGAATCCATGACCGCCAATTTTGTCGCCGTGAAGGGGGCGCAGGATATGGCGGCGAACCTCGATGACATGACCGCCGTCGATATGCCACCCCGGGAAACGGCTGAGCCCGCGGAAATTATCGCGGCAGCGGAAACGGAGCAGGCATCTCACGCGGCTGCCACGGAAACGCTTGAACCGCTTGATGTCCCGTCGCCACCCACGGTTTCCGCCCGCGCGGACAATGGCGATGCCGCCACGCTCGACGTGGATACCGAGGCGCTGTCGGCCATGATCGATGCGCGCCTCGCACAGCCGATGGCGCACTCCCCGGATGCGGCGCCAGAGGTATGGCGCGTGATCGAAACCGGGAATGTGTCCGCGGGCGAGCTTGATGCGGTCGATCCGGAACGCACGCCGATCGCCGAAACGGCCAGCGCGAACGACACCGCACGCGCACCGACGCCGTCTTTGCCCGTCGATGATTCCGATGTCCTGAATGCGTTGCCGTCACTGGGGGACTGGCAACTTGTCGATCCCGACGCGCCGCTTGCGCCGGCCGCCGGCCCGAAGTCCGGCACCCGCATCGAACCCACCATTTCGCTGGATTTCGCGGATCTGGAATTGGTGCCCATCGAGACGAACGCGTCCGTCGCACAGGCGCACGCCGAACCGGTCGAGCGTTGGATGCACGCGAACGATGACAAGGTTGCGGCTGAAAAGCACAGGCAATCGGATGCGAACGGAGAACGTGCATGAACGCGGCGCAAGCCCTGCCGAATGAAATCCGTGGCGTCATGCTGCCGGTCACGCACGGTCGGCTGCTGGTGCCCAACACCACGATGGCCGAGGTCATTACCTACGCGCGTCCCGAGCAGGTCGAGGATGCCCCCGCATGGCTGCTGGGTCGCCTGGCGTGGCGTGGCTGGGGCTTGCCGGTACTGGCCTTCTCGGTGCTCGCGGGTGTCAGCGAACGCGAGCCCGTCGAAAACACCCGGGTTGCGATCCTGAAAGCCCTCAGCGGACACGCGCGGCTTCCGTATTTCGGCGTGCTTTGCCAGGGCTTCCCGCGCCTCACCCTGATCTCCGAGGCGATGCTCGTTTCCGATGAAGCCGCGGAAGCCGTGCCGGCGGGCGTGCGCGAGCAGGTGCGGGTGCATGATGAACCTGCGTGGATCCCGGATCTTGCAACGGTCGAAAACCTGACGGCCGAAGCCCTCGGCGTCGCCGCCTGAGCAAGTCGCGATGCGCGGCGCCACGGCTGCGCGTTCCGGCCCGGCGGACCGCTCATTCCAATAATCCCTGGCCGCATTGGTACTGACCGCTTGATGGCGCAGGCCGGGTCAAAACCGGCCGCTGGCAGCCGTCACAATCGACCCAGGCTGTGTGAAAACTCCCGCAATTTTCTCGAGTACGACCACGTACGTCGTGTTTGAGCGATTCAGCCGAGCTAACTGCACTCGAACGCAACGTAGGAG
>JBOHYO010000336.1:0-2995 GCA_050737935.1 Rhodanobacteraceae bacterium | reverse complement strand
GACACGTCGATCTTGCCGAGCGGCGGCTTCGGCAGTCCGTTGGCAGTCGTGAGATGCGTCCAGCTGCGACCGTTGTCGTGCGAGATGTACACCCCGCTACCCGGGCCGCCACTCAATTCGGCCCAGGTGCGCACGCTGAATTGCCAGGTGCCGGCGAGCACGGTGTCGGGATGGCCGGGATCCATGCTGAGCCCGCTGCAGCCGGTCTGATCGTTCACGAACAGGGTTTGCTTCCAGCTCCTGCCACCGTTCGTGGTGCGGAATACGCCACGTTCCTGCTGCGGGGCGGCGCCGGAGCCTTCGGCGCAAACCAGCACGTTGTTGGTGTCCTTCGGGTTGATGATGATCCGTGCGATGCGCCCGGTCTTCGGCAGTCCCATGTGCTTCCAGGTCGCGCCGGCATCCGTGGACTTGTAGACGCCGTCGCCGACGATGTCGCTGGGGCGGATCGTCCAGGGCTCGCCGGTGCCCACCCACACCGTGTCATGGTCGGCAGGCGCAACCGCGATGGCGCCGATCGCGGAAGTATCCTGATCGTCGAAAATCGGCTTGAAGGTATGCCCGCCGTCGATGGATTTCCACACGCCGCCCGAGGCCGCACCTAAATAGTACGTCGAATAATCGCCGGGAATGCCCGCCACCGAAGCAACCCGTCCACCAGCCGGTGGACCCATGTAATGGAACTGCAGCGGGGGCGGTGTCGTCGTCTTGGGCGCGTGCGCGGAATCGTGCGATTGCGCGAACACCGGTCCCGTCACCGCGACCCAAAGTGCAGCCAGAAGAATCGAAGAAACGCTGTGCCCACTCATTAGCATGCGCATGGATCGACTCCCCATTCTCGCCATTATCCGAACGGACCAGCTTGCTACAGGCCAAGCATTCACCACAGTGCCAGAAGTAGCAACCCGGCGCCCAATTCACACAGGCAACGTCGATCGCCCGTGCAGGTTGGTGCTGAGCGCAGCGAAGCCCAACGAGGGTCGCGGCTCATCGCACACGCCACCGACTCGACGGGTGTTGGGCTTCTCCCGGACCGAGTCCGGGATCAGCCCAACCTACAAAAACTTGGCGCTCGCCCTTCGGACCATATTTTCGGGCCATGACCTGGCGCGACATGCAGCAGCCGGAACGACTGCGGGATCAGCCCAATCTGCAGAAACCGCGGATTCACACGCCTGTCACGCAACTCGCCTTTACCGTCGGAGTGGCCGCGCGTATCGCGGCTGACTCGTTTTGCCCAAACAACGCCGCTGCGGCAGCCATCGTGGCATCGAAATCATCGACAAAGTTCGTCGTCTATGCCGCTCTGGTGGGAAACCTGCTGGTGGCCGTCACCAAAACCGGCGCCGCGATGCTGACAGGCAGTTCGGCGATGATGAGCGAGGCGATCCATTCGTTCGTCGACACCGGCAACGAAGTATTGCTGCTGTACGGCATGCATCGCTCGGGGCAGCGCCCCGACCCGGAGCATCCGCTCGGCTATGGCAGGGAGCTGTATTTCTGGAGCTTCATCGTCGCGCTGCTGGTATTCGCGATCGGCGCGGGTGTGTCGATCTACGAGGGGATTCTCCACGTCCGGCGGCCGGAACCGATCACCGATCCGCTGATCAACTACGTGGTGCTGGCGCTGGCCCTCGTGTTCGAAGGCACCTCCTGGGTGTTTTCGGTACGGCAGTTCAGGGCGGCCAAGGGCGCGCTAGGCTTCTACGAGGCATTTCGCAGAAGCAAGGACCCGACCTCGTTCACGGTGCTTTTCGAGGACAGCGCGGCACTGCTCGGCATCGCCATCGCGGCCGCCGGCACGTTCGTGGCCACCACGTTGGGGGTCGAGGTCGCCGACGGCATCGCGTCGATCCTCATCGGCTTGGTCCTTGCGGCGACCGCCACCCTGCTCGCGCGCGAGAGCAAGAGCCTGCTGATCGGCGAGCGCGCCGACCGCCGGATCAGCGAATCGATTCTCCGCGTGACGAGGGAAGTGGCCCCGGAACTGCAAACCAACGGCATCTTCACGGTCCAGCTCGCACCGGAGCAGATCGTCGCCGCGCTCAGCCTCGAGTTCGCGGACGATGCGCGCGCACCCGAAATCGAGGAACAGGTAACCGCGATCGAGCGCAAAGTCAGGGAAGCCCATCCCGAAGTCGTCGCGCTGTTCGTAAAGCCCCAAACGCAAAAAGGTTTCAAGGAAGGCATCGGGAGAAACGTGGAAGACCAGCGATCCGGCCGCACTTCCGGCGCCGACCGGCCGACGCCTCGCCGGTGATGCCGCGAGGGGCTCCATTTACGATCGAGCGGTAAACGAATGGCCTATGGCGTGATCGACGCGGATCGTGAAGAGTGGGCGATTGTCGTTCGCGAATCCGCGGAATCATCCATGCCCCCATTGCGTCCCGCTGCCCTGCCCTGCGCCTTGTCCCTTGCCCTACTCGCGCCGATTGCGACCGCACAGCAAACCGGGTCATCGAACACGCAGCAGACCGACCAAACCACAAAAACGCTTTCGACGATCACCGTCAAGGGCGAGAAGCCGTACGACTGGCGCAAATACGTCGCGGCCAAGCTGAAGCACCAAATGTCCGAGGTGTCGGGCACCGAGATTACCGTGACCAAGAAGACCACGGTCACGCACCTCGACCTGCAGCCCACGGTGATCGGCAACAACCTCGAACAACTGTTCGCGCGCTCGCCGGGCGTGCTGGTGTCGCAGCAGCCAACGCCGACCCAGTTCAACCTCAGCTACCGGGGCCTCGGCAATCCGCAGGAATCGGAATACGTGCTGGTGATGCAGGACGGCATTCCGCTGGAATCGGACTGGATTGGTTTTCCCACGCTGTACGCGATGCCATTCCCGCACAGCATCGCCGACATCCAGTTGATCCGCGGCGGTTCCAGCCTGTTGTACGGGCCGGAACCCGCACCGGTCATCAATCTCGTTTCCAAACGACCGAAACCCGGCACGCCGTTTTCGATCAGCACCGAGCAGGTGATCGGCAGCGAC
>JBOHYO010000335.1:0-2041 GCA_050737935.1 Rhodanobacteraceae bacterium | reverse complement strand
GGATTCACGGATCGGGAGACTGGAATCCGCGCAACCTGGTTCGGCGACCAGCGCGGCGCCCGTGGCGGCGGCGACCGCAAACGCAGGGCCGGCACCGCCGGCGAGTACCGCCGAGCCGGCGCCCCCGGCCGGCGAGGCAACGGTGCAAGCCGACTACCAAGCGGCATTCAAATCGCTGCGCGACGGCAACTACGTCGATTCGGCGCGCGCTTTCCGCGCTTTCATTGATCGGTACCCGCACAGTCCGCTGGTTTCGAACGCGTACTACTGGCTGGGCAGTTCGTACCAGGTGACCCAGAACTACAAGCCGGCATTGACCGCATTCGAGACGCTGCTGCGGCAGTACCCGGACAGCCCCAAGGCCGCGGAAGCGCAGCTCCGGGTCGCCGACTGCCAGATCGCGCTCAAGGACTACGCCGCCGCGCGGCGCACGTTGCAGGCAACCATCGCGGCCAATCCGGGTACCCCGCTGGAAAAACGCGCGCGCGACAAGCTGCAGGACCTGCCCGCGCCCTCCGGCGCACCATGACGCAACGATGACGATGGGCCGATCGGAACCGCCGAAGGCGGTCGTGCTGGTCTCGGGCGGCATGGATTCGGCGGTCACGTTGGCGCTGGCGCGGGAAGCGGGGTTTGCCTGCCACGCGCTATCGGTCGCCTACGGTCAGCGGCATGCCTCGGAGCTCGTCGCCGCTGCGAGCGTCGCGCGCATGCTGGGCGCGGCTGCGCACAAGACCGTTTCGGTCGACCTGCGCAGCATCGGCGGTTCCGCGCTGACCGGTGATACCGAGGTTCCCGAATACTCCGAAGTGCACGGCGAACACGATATCCCTGCCACCTATGTCCCGGCCCGCAACACGATCATGCTGGCGATCGCGCTCGGCTGGGCCGAGACCATGGATGCCCATGATCTGTTCTGCGGCGTGAATGCGGTCGATTACTCGGGCTATCCGGATTGTCGTCCGGCATTCATCGAGGCCTTCGAGCGCCTCGCCAACCTCGCGACCCGCGCGGGCGTGGAAGGCGCCGGACTGCACGTGCGCGCACCTTTGATTGACATGTCGAAAGCGGACATCGTGCGGGAGGGCGTGCGCCTGGGCGTCGATTTTTCCGCGACGGTTTCCTGCTATCGCGCCGATTCCGAAGGGCGCGCCTGCGGACGCTGCGACGCCTGCGTGCTGCGCGTTCGCGGGTTCGCGGATGCGGGCGTCTCCGATCCCACGCGTTACGCCGCCACGGCGTGACCCGTTACAATGCGCGGCTTGATGTCGCGCCTCGGTCGCGCGTCGGCGTCGCACGCGGGCCGTTAGCTCAGCGGTAGAGCAGTGGACTTTTAATCCATTGGTCGAAGGTTCGATCCCTTCACGGCCCACCAATTTAATCAACAAGTTACGATGACTACGCCCAAAAGCCATACGTAGAATAAGGTAAAAGTCCCCACGCAGTCCCCATTCGGCGTGATTTCGACTCTCAGGCTCACAGGTGCCAACATTGGGAGCGACTGCATTGCCCGATCACTCCGTTTTTCGATCATGATCGCCGCTGGTGTCGGAGTGACAATTCGCAGTGAAGATATCTTGGCGTCAGCGGAATTGATGGTCGCTCATGCGCCGTCGCGACGAATAGTCACTGGACCTGCGGGATGGTATGCCGCCGCTGCGGCGTGGCAACCCGAAGCGTTACGCGCACGTGGATCTCTCGACGTGTGGTAACTTTCGACTTGCTGCCATCATGATCCTCGACAAACACGGAAAGGTTGCTTGATGCCGACGACGCCGAAGAAACGACTGACGCTGCAGGAGCTGCGTGAACACCCCGACCGTTACCCCGGAATCATGCAGACCGCAGAGTCGTTCAAACCGGTCGTCGCTCGCTTTCTCGCGGCCAAGACGGAAGCCGAGGAAGTGTTTGAAAGTCTGCGCAACGCGGACATGGATGAAGCAGTGGCGTACTGTCGGGCCCATCCACTGAGCCCGGAGGCTGTCGCGGCGTTGATCTACGTCGCGCATCGGGCGCTGACGCTGGAGAAGGCCAAGGCCGC
>JBOHYO010000334.1:0-2778 GCA_050737935.1 Rhodanobacteraceae bacterium | reverse complement strand
ACGCGGTCCCACTCCGCCGTGTTGGCAGCCGCTTCGTAGGTACTTTGCAGGAATTCCTGCAATGCACCTTCCGGATCGGGCGCCGTGCGGACCACTTCGTAAGGCAGGAGGAATTCACCCGCGCCTTCATGGAAGAACGCGCCCTCCGGACGCACCGGCTGAGCCCGGAAAGCTTCCGGTGTCGGATACGCATAGGAGTAGAAGGCCGGGTAGTCGACGAGGCCGCCGCCCGGCCAGAACCCGGCACTGCTCACCTCGTGCGAATAGGCCTCGCGCGTCACGTCATCCGGCAGGTTGGGAATGCCGCCGGGATGCGGCGGTGCCTCGCGGCCGGAAAACCGTGTGAGGGCAAGATCGAAGCTCCCCCAGAAAAAGTGCACCGGACTCGACTTGCCCAGGAAGCTGGTCCGAAACCGTTTTAGGATGCGGTCGGCCTGCAGCAGTACCCGCCAGAAGCGTTGCGCGTACTCCGCGTCGTAGGATGCGTGAACCGTGTCCTCTCGGAATGGAATCGCCTCGGGCACTTCATTCGGGCTGCCGTGGATCGTGACACCCATGCCAAGCTCGATGAGCGCCGCAAACAGCGCGTCGTGAAATGCCGCCACGGACTGGGCCTTGAGCTTCACGCTGCGTCTGGCGCCATCATCGACTGCGATGAGCAATACGTGGTCGAGGAAATCGAAGTCGATCTGGAAGGTCCGCTCGTGGTACGGGATCGGCGAGGTGGTCAACCCGCGCGCCGTCAAATACAACGTGGTGTGCCAGGAATGACATAGCCACGGCGTCTGCGCGACCCGCGTTTGGCCGACGATCTGCGTCCACAGGTGCAATGTCGTGCAGGTGTCTTTCCACGCGTCGTAGGGAAGTTCCGGCCAGCCTGGATGTTCCATGTCTCACCTCGTCCTGTTGGTTCGTCGCAGCGCCGCGGCCCGCATCGGCTTCAGTGCTTCGGCCCAACGTGCCAGTTCGTCGAGCTTGCTCTGCGCGGCCGATTCGTTCTGGCGGTTGGGCGTGATCACGCGGAACTTGGGGCGCATTTTCAACTTGTTGCAGCCGGGTTCGCAGCGACCGCTGCGAACCCGCAAGACCTGCATCTTCCGTGACGCTGCCACTCGTGTCACGCCGCCACCGCTTTCGCGGGGGTGCGACTGGCAAGCCATGCGTCCAGGCTCCAGGCACCGGGGCCATGCGCCGCAAGCACCAGGAAGCCGCCGGCTGCCGCCAATTCCGCCAGCACCACGATCTGGTTGGCCGCGGTGACCGGCATGTGGAAGAGCAGCAGCGCCAGGATGGTGAATCCCGCCAGCAGCAGTGCCGCGATCCGGGTATGCCAGCCGAGCAGGACCAGGATGCCGCCACCGATCTCGAGCGCGATCACGAGTGGCAGAAGCAAGCCCGGCACTCCGTTTGCGGCCATGTAAGCCGCCGTGCCGGCGTAGCCGCCGATCTTGCCGAAGCCCGCTATCAGGAACAGCAGGACCAGGAACAGCCGGCCGAGCAGGGCGGTACCGTTGGTGAGCGTTTTCATGTGGAATCTCCGGTTGTAAAAGGGGTTGAGGCTGTCCGTGTCGCCGGCTTGCTGCTCCGGCGCACAGTCGTACCAGAGCGCCGTATCAGCGCTCCGGCGCGAGATCGAACAACAACACTTCGCTGGGCCCGATGGCCCGGATCTCCAAAGCATCGGGGGCGGCGGTCCAGGACGCGGCATCACCCGCCTGCAGACCGCGGCAATCCGCCTGGACGTGGCCCTTGGCGACGTGCAGCCACAGTGAGCGCCCTGCATCCGGTCGGAACGAGACGGTCGCGTTCGGCGACATCCGGCTCGCGTACACGTTCACGTCCTGGTGCACCTTGACCGATTCGTCGCGGCCGTCATGCGATGCGATCAGATGCAAACGATCCTTGAGGTCGGCGGGCGCAAACGGACGCTGCTCGTACGAAGGCGCGAGCCCTTCGCGCTCCGGCAACAGCCAGATCTGCAGGAAGTGCACGGGTTCGCTCGTGGACGCGTTGGATTCCGAGTGCGTGACGCCGGTGCCGGCGCTCATGCGCTGCAATTCGCCCGGACGGATCACGCCGTGCGTGCCCATGCTGTCCTTGTGTTCAAGCGCGCCGTCGAGCACCCACGACAGGATCTCCATGTCGCGGTGTGAATGCGTGCCAAAACCCTTGCCCGGTTGGACGCGGTCTTCGTTGATGACGCGCAGTGCGCCGAAACCCATGAAGGCCGGGTCGTAGTAATTGCTGAACGAGAAAGTGTGGCGGCTGTCGAGCCAGTCCATCCGGGACTGGCCGCGTTCGGTGGCGGATCGGATGGCGTTCATGACTGGATCTCCCGTTGCGGTATGCACCCACCTTATTCGCCAGCCGCAAACGTGGGTAGACTCGCTGCGTCGAACCTGGTGTTCGGAAAAACCGAACACGCGATCGCATGGGAGCAGCGTTCGTGGACTACAATCTGGCTGACATCCGCGCGTTCGTGCAGGTCGTCGACGATGGCAGCATCACCGCCGCGGCGAATCGCCTGGGCATCGCGAAATCGAGCCTCAGCGCGCGCATCACGCGTCTCGAGGCAGCGCTGCACGCCCAGTTGTTGCATCGTTCCGCCCGCGGCGCCGCCGTGACCGATGCGGGGCGGCGCTTTCACGCGCGGATGCTCGAACTACTGGGTGGCATCCAGCAGGCCGCGGACGAGGCTGCCGGTGGCGATGGCGCGCTTGCGGGGAACTTGCGCATCGCGGCGCCGGTGACGTTCGGCGCGGCATACCTGGGGCGCGC
>JBOHYO010000333.1:0-5609 GCA_050737935.1 Rhodanobacteraceae bacterium | reverse complement strand
GGTCTAGCTACGGTGCAATCCCGGCATGCAGCGGGCGTACGCCGTCCGCCGCACGGCTCGACCGCGGCATTGCCCGCCCTGCGCCGCGCCCGCCGCATCAACTGCCGGACGGCTGTCGCGCGCATGGCGCGCTCCTACAGGCGACCCGGGCGTTGTAGGAGCGGCCCAAGGCCGCGACGCGATCATTCCTGGTCGGTGCTTCGTTGTTGTTCGTCAATCAGCGGACCGATCGAGGTTCGCAAACACCGGCTTCATCTTCAGTTTGTCTGCGGAGCACCACCGATCCACGTTTCCGTCACGCGCAAATCGGGATCGATCACCGTGAAGTCGGCGCGAAACCCCGGTGCGATCCGGCCGTGGGTGTTGCCGAGGCCGAGGAAATCCGCGGGGTAGGTCGCTGCCATTCGTGCGGCCTCCTCGATCGGAACGCCGAGCATCGTCACTGCATTGCGCAACGCATCGATCATGCTGAGCGCGGAACCTGCGAGGGTACCGCTCGCCGTCTGGCAGATGCCGTCGTGCGCCGTGATCGTTTCGCCTTCCAGCACGAAGGATGGATCGTCCGCGCCGACCGGCGGCATCGCATCGGTGACGAGGAAGACCTTTCCCCGTGGCTTGGACTTGAGCGCGATGCGCAGCGCCGCCGGGTGCACGTGGTGGCCATCGACGATCACGCCGCACCAACTGCCGGCATGGTCGAGCGCCGCGCCCACCATGCCTGGCGCGCGGCTGGTCAGCGGCGACATCGCATTGAACAGATGCGTGAAGCCGCGCACGCCGGCCTCCAGCGCCGCACGGACGATGGCGTAGTCGGCGTCCGAGTGTCCCGCGGCGATGATCACGCCGCGTTCGGCAAGTTCGCGGATCGCATCCGGGGCGACGCATTCCGGTGCGAGCGTCAGCAGGGTGACGCCGTGCTCGAGTGACGCGGCCACGCGCAGTTCAGATGCATCCGGCGCGTGCAGGAACCGCGCTGCGTGTACGCCCCGCCTTTCGCGGCTGAGGAACGGCCCCTCGAGATGGATGCCCAGCACGCCCGGGACGCCTTGACCGATCGCGGCATCCACCGCGGCGATTGCGGCACGCATCCGCTCGGGGCTGTCGCTGATCAGGGTCGGCAGGAAGCCCGTGGTGCCGAAGCGTCGATGCGCTTCACCGATCGCGCGGATGCCGTCGACCGTCGGCTGTTCATTGAACAGCACGCCACCACCACCGTTGACCTGGCAGTCGATGAATCCCGGCAGCAGCATTCGGCCGGCAAGGTCATGGACTTCCGGCTCCGGCGCGATTTCGTCGGCCGGCGGCAGTTCGAGGATCCGGCCGCCTTCGACGATCACCGCGACATCGTCGCGCCAACCTTGCGCGGTGAGTACCCGTGCGTTGATCAGCGCCTTCGCCATCACAAGGTCTCGGTGACCTTGGCGAGGTTAGAAGGTCGGTCGGGATCGCGTCCGCGCCTCAGCGCGAGTGCGTTGACGGCGCGATAGAAGCTCTGGATCGCGAGGATCGGTGCGCACATCGGCTGGGCGGTGGGGACGATCGGCAAAGCACCGCGCCCAGAGGCTTCCGGCGCTGCCGTCCATACGTCCGCCCCGCGCCTGCGAAAATCCTCGGCTGTT
The DNA here is from genome assembly GCA_050737935.1 of Rhodanobacteraceae bacterium. Lineage (GTDB taxonomy): Bacteria > Pseudomonadota > Gammaproteobacteria > Xanthomonadales > Rhodanobacteraceae > 66-474. Next base: position 3,990 of record JBOHYO010000333.1, on the reverse strand, counting down.
GCGAGTACGCCCGCGAGGGCATCGTCGGCTTGCGCGAACAGCAGCACCGGAAGATGCGGGCTCACGAGTTCCATCGGGCCATGACGGACCTCCGCGCTGCTGAATGCTTCGGCGTGCAGCGCGCAGGTCTCCTTCAGTTTCAACGCGGTTTCCTGGGCCGCGCCGAGGCCGTAGCCGCGGCCGAGCACGAACAGATCGTGCGCGTCGGCGAGACCCTCGACCAGCGGCGACCAGTCCAGCGAGAAAGCCCGGCGCAACTGTTCCGGCAAATCGTGCAGGTCGCGTAGCAGCGAGGAATCCGAGCGCCAGTGCGCCACCAGGTGCAGGATCGCCGCCAGCGATCCGATGAAGCTCTTGCTGGCCGCCACGCTGTGCTCGGCACCCGCACGCAACGGAATCACGGTGTCGGCGAGCGCAGCCAGCGGCGAGTCTTCGGCATTGACCAGCGCCACCACGCGCGCGCCGGTCTTGCGCGCCGCTTCGGCGCTGCGCAGCAGGTCCGGACTTGCGCCCGACTGCGAAATCACGAGGTACAGCGCGTCGCGCAGCCGCAATGGCACGGCGTAGATCGATTCGACCGAGGGTGAAGCCGAGGCGGTGGCGCAGCCGGTCTGCGTTTCGATCACGTACTTGGCGTAGGTGGCCGCATGGTCGGAACTTCCGCGTGCGCAGGTAACGGCGAAAGGCGGCGGCGAATCACGCAACGCGTGCGCGAGTTCGCGCACGCATGCGTCGTTGCATTCGAGTTGTCGCGCCACGGTGTCGGCTGCCTCGGCGGCTTCCCGGTACAGGAACGTCGATTCCGGGCGGCGGTCGCGATCCGGGGTGGCGGACATCGTCGGGCGCGCGAAGATCAGGTCCGCGGCCGGGGCGGCGCGGTCGAACCGCGCACCACCAGCTCCGGACTGAACCCCTCGTTTTCGACGTCGCCGCCATGGATCTGCGCGATCAACAGCCGCGTGGCGCTTTCGGCGATCGCCTCGGTGCGCTGGCGCGAGGTGGTCAGGGACGGCCACGAATGCCGCGAGAACGGGCTGTCCTCGAAGCCCGCGACCGACAAGTCATAGGGAACGTGCAGCCCGCCCGCGCGGGCGGCCGCCAGCACGCCGGCGGCAATTTCGTCGTTGGAACCGAAGATCGCGGTAGGCGGCTCGGCGAGACCCAGCAAACGGCGCGCACCCCGGAAGCCGTCGTCGAAAGAGTAGTCGCCCTCCAGCACCAGTTCCTCGGACAACGGCACGCCGTAATCCTCCAGGGCTTTTTCGTAGCCCTTGTAGCGTTCGGGGCTGGAACGGTGCTGTTTGCCGCCCCACAGGAATCCGATCCGCAGGTGGCCGAGCTGGATCAGGTATGCGGTGATCGCGTAGGCCGCGTCGCGGTCGTCCACGAACACGCATGGAAATCCGTCGCGCGGATCCTCGGCCGCCGAAATGATCCGTACCAACGGGACGTTGTAGGCCGCCAATTCGCGCAGCAACGCCATGCGTTCGGACATCGGCGGCGCCAGCACCAGCCCGGCGAGGCGCGAACGGTGCGCGAGGTCGCGCAGTTCCTCGGCCAATTTCGGGCCGCGCGAGTTGCAGGGATGGATCTGCAGGCCGAAGCCCATCTCGCGGCACGCCGCCAGCGCGCCCTGCTGCACCGCGATGATGTAGTACGGGTTCGGATTGTCGTACACCAACCCGATGGCATACGCCTTGGCGCTGCGCAGGCTGCGTGCGGAAAGATCGGGGCGGTAGTCGAGCTGTTCGACGGCACGCAGCACGCGCTCGCGCGTCTCGTCGCGTACCGACGCTTCACGATTGATCACGCGCGAGACTGTCTTCAGCGACACCTTGGCTTGCTTCGCGACGTCCCGGATGGTGGCGGTTCCCAATGCAGGCTCCTCAAGTCATGTGCGCGCGACTCGTCAATCGCCGCTTTGTTCATCCGGGGTCAGGATATCGCCCTTGCCGACTCGACCGGGGCCGTTCGCCCGGCTTGGCCTGCCTTGTGGCCCAGCAACCCATAGAACAGAATGTAGAGGTAACCGGGCACCATCACCAACAGGAACGCGAGCTGGAAGTCGATGACTTCTTCCAGGTGCACGAAGATTTGCGGGATCAGGGCGCCGCCGGCGATGCCCATGATCAGCAACGCCGAAGCGAATTCGGTGCGATCGCCCAGTCCCTTGATCGCCAGCGGGAAGATGGCCGGCCACATCATCGCATTGGCAAAGCCCAGTGCAGCCACCAACCCCACCGACAACGCGCCGTGGGTCTGCCATGCGCCGAAGGCGAACAGCACGCCCAGTCCTGCCGAGACTGCAAGGTAACGCTGCTGCGATATGAATCGCGGCGTCAGCGCGACGCCGGCCAGGTAGCCGATCAGCATTCCGACCATGACCCAGGACGTCAGGTGCTTGGCGGTGTCCAGCGACATCCCGGAAGCTTGCCCGTAGATCACGATGCCGTCGCCGACCATGACTTCCATGCCCACGTAGATGAACAGGCACACCACGCCCAGCCACAGGTGCGGGAAGCTGAAGATGCTGCGCCCGCGTCCCTCGTCCTGCGCTTCCTGGCGATTGCTTTCCGGCTTGATTTCCGGGAGCGGGGAAAACACCACCCAGACCGCCAGCAGCGCCAGGACCACCGCCATCACGATGTAGGGCGTCACCGCGCGTGCGACGAAGGCGTGCTGCAGCAGCGAGCGTACCGCGGGCGAGGCGGCCGCCTGGATCTTGTCGGCGTAGGCGGCAGCGCCGCTGAGCAGCAGCGCGCCGAATACGTACGGCGCGACGCCGCCGGCGAATTTGTTGCAGATGCCCATGATCGCGACGCGCTTGGCGCCGCTCTCGATCGGGCCGAGGATGCTCACGTACGGATTGGATGCCGTTTGCAGCAACGACAGCCCGGCGCCAATGACGAACAGCGCCACCAGCGCGCCCAGATAGCTGTAGTTGCCCATGAAAACCGCGAACAGCACCGAACCGATGGCCATGACCAGCAGCCCCAGCGCCATGCCCCTTTTCATGCCGGTGCGTTTCAGCACCATGGCCGAAGGCAGCGCCAGGAAGAAGTACGACAAGTAGAACGCCATCGGTATCAGGAAGGCGCCGACGTTGTCCACGTCGAAGCCAACCTTGACGAACAGGATCAGCGACGAGTTGAGCCAAGTGACAAATCCGAAGATGAAAAACAGCACGCCGATGATGACCATCGACATGACGTAGTGCGGTGCATTCGGGCTATCGGCAGGAGGGGTCATGGCGGCGCCTGTTCGCGTGTCGGTCGACGGGGTGTCGGAGGCGATCCATCCTGGGACGCGCCGGCGAGCTGTTCCGCGGCGGCCATTCGCTTGACCGACGTTGTCATAATCGTGTCCTGTAGCGAGTATCGCATGTAACGCGTGACAAAAAACAGGACCGCAACGATCGGCCGAATTTGGTGCGACGCAGCATCAATGGCACCGCTCTGACGCGTATTCGCACGCGAAATTTCAAGCTGCCGCGCATCTTTGGACGGGTGGCTGCAAATGCAGGCTGGATTGTTGCGCCGCAAATTGACAACGTTGTCATTCATGACCACACTGGCGCCCATTCGCAGACGCCGAGAGCAGGATGAGTGTGCCCGCCAGTCATTTGAGCCAGCACGCGAGCCTCCACACCCAGCCTTTCCTGGCCGCGGACGTGGGCGGCACCCATGCGCGCGTCGCGCTGCTGCGCGCGGCAGCGGGCGCAAAACGCGACATCGAGGTCGTGGCGTATCGCAAGTTCGCCTGCGCGGACTTTGCGGGACTACCGGAACTCCTGCGCGCTTTCGTCGAGCGCGACGCGACACTGCCCGTGGGGCGCTGTGTGATCGCCTGCGCGGGCCAGGTCATCGACGACATCATCGTCAACGACAACCTTGCCTGGCGGGTCAGCCTGTCGGAGCTGCGCGACACGCTGGCCTTCGACGACGTGGCGCTGCTGAACGATTTCGAAGCACTCGGGTACGCGCTCGACGA
>JBOHYO010000332.1:0-5337 GCA_050737935.1 Rhodanobacteraceae bacterium | reverse complement strand
GTGAAAGGCGGTGTATTGGTCCCGTCGGATTTCAGCCGCACCACGGTTTCCGCACCGACGTCGGTCAAGGGCCCACATCTGCGCGGCGAAGGGTGGACCATCGATCTCGCACCCGGGTGGTCCGCGGTGCCGAGCACAAAACCGGGAAGCTTCAAGTTGGTGAAACACCCTGGTTGAGGCACTTTCTGGTGCTTCTGCTCGAACTTTCAGGATGCCGGTCGCGGCCATCAAGCTGGCCGTGGTGGTGGGCGAGGCGGGCGGGTGTTCACGGACCTGGAGGGCGCCGAGCTTTCGCTCGATACCCGCAGCGTGCTCGCGACGGTGCCGGCCTTGCATGTCGGGCTGCGCCTGCGTTCTGGCCTGTGCACGCAAGGTTGATCCCACTCAAGGCGAGCGGCGGTCGAATCGTGTACGCTAGTTCGGTCGCGGCAGAACGTGAACCGTGTCACGGCCCGACGCGGCCCGGTGCGGGGAGCACCTGATTTCAGCAGCGAAAGGAGAGCAGCATGTCCGTCACCAAAGTGATCGAACTGAGCGCCTCGTCTCCGAAAGGCATCGAGGATGCGGTACGGATCGGCTTGGAGAAGGCCGGCAAAACCGTGAAGAACATCAAGGGCGCCTGGGTCAATGACATCAAGGTCGCCACGGACAACAATGGCGGCGTGCGGGAATGGCGGGTGAACATTCGGATCAATTTCGAGGTCGACTGACGCATCCGCACCGCCGCATTCGCAGCCAGCCTGGTCGGGCGATGGACCGGCGATGATCGCGAGGGGATCTTGCGGTTGATTGGGGGGAGAAGACTGTAATGAGTGCCATGACGTGGACGGTCGGTTGCGTGGAAGACGATGCCGGCCAGAGCGATCTGCTGCGCCTGTGGCTCGAGCACGCGGGGTATGGGTGCGCCGTGTTCCGCACGGCCACCGAATTCCGCCGCGGCCTCGGCAACGAGTCCGTGGATCTGGTATTGCTGGATCGCAGCCTGCCCGATGCCACCGGGCTCGAGGTTCTTGCCTGGATACGGCACTCGGCCAACGCCGGACTACCGGTGATCTTCCTCACCGCGAGTGGCGAGGAATCCGAAATCGTCGAGGGCCTCGAGGCTGGCGCCGACGACTACGTCGTCAAGCCGCCCAAGCAGGGTGAACTGCTGGCGCGGGTCGCGGCGGTGCTGCGCCGGCGCGGCAATGACACCGATGGCGTCGAAGCGATGGAACTGCCGCCGTACCGCATCGACCCGCAGCGTCGCCAGGTCTCGGTCAACGGTACGCCGGTGGAACTCACCCAGCGGGAATACGAATTGGCTTGCTACCTGTTCCGGCGCCAGGGTCGCATCGTGAGCCGCGACGCCCTGCTCGAGAACGTATGGAACCTCGGCGGCGACGTGAGCACCCGCACCGTGGATACCCACATCAGCCGGCTGCGCAAGAAGCTCGGTCTGTCCGGCGAAAACGGATGGCGGCTGACCGCGGTGTACCAGCACGGCTACCGCATCGAGCAAACGTAGTCGCCTCGCGTTCGCGCGACGTCGATTGCGCGTACCGTGGCGCGCAGCGCACAATGCCTGCTTGCATGGGGCGATCGGCTGCATTGGCCCTGCCCCAAGATCGTTATCCCGGAATAGGCGATGCTCCCCCCCGAAGTGCTGGATACGCTAAGGCGATTGTTCGACGAGGCCCGGAGCAGCAATGACCCGGAACCCGCGGCCATGTGCGTGTCCACCGCGGGGCCGGACGGCCGTGTATCGGCCCGCATGGTGCTGCTGAAGCAGATCGATGAGCGCGGACTGTGTTTCTTCTCCAACTACGAGAGCGACAAGGGCGAGCAGATCGACACGCATCCACAGCTCGCGCTGACGTTGTATTGGCGGTACCTCGATCCGCCGGCACAGGTGCGCGTCGAGGGCCGCGCGGAACGCATCAGTGCTGCGGAATCCGACGCGTACTTCACCACCCGGCCGCGACTTCGCCAGCTCGGAGCCTGGGCCTCCCGGCAATCGCGCACGCTGCCCGACCGCGCCACGCTGGCTTCGGAAGTGGCGCGGTACGAGCGCGAGTTCGAGGGGCGCGCGGTTCCGCGGCCGCCATACTGGGGCGGTTATCGGGTGGCGCCCGGGTTGGTCGAATTCTGGTATGCGCACAGCGACCGCCTGAACGAGCGGGTGCGCTGGGAACATCTCGAAGGCGAGTGGCGAAAGCGCCTCCTGTATCCGTGAGTACGCAAGCCGCCGCGAGGATCGCTGCATCGGAGTTCGAGGTCCGGACGCACGGACGCGGTTTCATCGACCTCGGCGACCCCCTGCGCAGCGCCTTGCACGAAAGCGGATTGCGCGAGGGCATGGCGTTGGTGTTCACCCGCCATACCAGTTGCTCGCTGCTGATCTCCGAGAACGCCGACCCGGAGGTACGCGCCGACCTCGAAAGATTCTTTGCGCGGCTGGTGCCGAACGGCGATCCACTGTTCCGGCACGACGCCGAAGGCCCCGACGACATGCCCGCGCACGTGCGCGCGGCGCTCACCGGCGTCAGCGTGAGCCTGCCCATCCGCGACGGTGCGTACGCATTGGGAACCTGGCAGGGCGTGTACTTGTGGGAGCACCGCTCCGCGCCGCACGCCCGCAAGGTGAGCGTCACGATCATCGGATGTTGACCGGCCAAGCGCGCAGCAATCCGGAATTGGGAATGCAGTCTGGTCCGCAACGCATCGTTTGTCTGACCGAAGAGCCCACCGAGGTGTTGTATGCACTCGGTGAGCAGGATCGCATCGTCGGCATCAGCGGGTTCACGGTGCGCCCGCCGCGCGCGCGGAAAGAAAAACCCAAGGTCTCTGCGTTCACCAGCGCCAAGATCGATGCGATCCTCGCGCTCGAGCCCGACATGGCGATCGGGTTTTCCGACATCCAGGCCGACATCGCGCGCGAACTGATCAAGGCCGGCATCGAGGTGTGGATCAGCAACCATCGTTCGGTCGAAGGCATCCTCGCCTACGTGCGGCGGCTGGGCGCGCTGGTCGGCGCGGCGCGGAAAGCCGAGGCCTACGTGCGGGAACTTGAAGCGCATGTCGAGCGTATACGCGCGCAGGGCGCCGCGCTGCCGCGCCATCCGCGCGTGTATTTCGAGGAGTGGGACGAACCGCCGATCAGCGGCATCCGTTGGGTCGCCGAGCTGATCCGCATCGCGGGTGGCGATGACCTGTTTCCCGAGCTGGCCGATCAGCCGCTGGCGAAAAACCGCATTCTTGTCGATTCCATGGAAGTCGTGCGGCGCCAACCCGATCTGATCCTCGCCTCGTGGTGCGGCAAGAAGTTCCGGCCGGAACGGGTGGCTGCGCGTTCCGGCTGGGGTACGATCCCGGCGGTCCGCGACGGCGAACTGCACGAAATCAAATCGCCAATCATCCTGCAGCCCGGTCCCGCTGCGCTCACCGAAGGGCTGGACGCGCTGCACGCGGTGATCGCCCGCTGGGCCAGGCTCCCGGCATCAACGACGTCCCTGTCTTGATTCCGCGCGCAGTACTTGCGCGTGAATCGCGGGCATGGCCCGCTCCCACGAAAGCTGCTTTGCAGGAGCCTGCGCGCAAGCGACGCCATTGCGCCGGGCATGTCGTGCGTCAAATGCTGTGCCCGACATCCATCAACCAGGCGACCACTACCGTCTGGACGAGCAGGATCACCAGGATCGCCAGCACCGGCGAGAAATCGAACCCGCCGACCAACGGCAGCAGCTTGCGGAAGGGTTTCAGGATCGGCTCGACGACCTTGCCAAGCAGCGGCACCAGCGGGTTGCGCGCGTCGACTTTCACATAGCTGAGCAGTGCCCACACGAACACCATGATCAGGTACACGATTGCGAAGAAGTTCAGGACATCGGCGACTCCCAGCACCAGCGTGCCGGCGTTGCTTGCCCAGTATTCGGGCACCGTGTAGCGCAACAGGAAATTCTTGATGATTTCCAGGATCCAGGCGATCAGCAGTGCCGCGAGGTTGATGCGCCGCCAGGTCGGGATCACGCGCCGGAGCGGCGTCAGGATCGGGTTGGTCGTGCGGTACAGGAACTGGCAGATCGGATTGTAGAAGTCCGCGCGCGCCGCTTCGGCCAGCAGCCGGAACACGAACAGCGCGACCGCGCATCCGAAGGCGAACTGGATCAGCAGCGCCACGGCGTTGGCAAGATAGATCATGCGCCGGAGTCCAGCTCGGCCGACATCTCGGCACCGCGCCGCTGTGCCGCGCCCATGGCCCGTGCGACCAGCGCGCGGAGGCCGCCGCCCTCGAACGCATCGAGCGCCGCCGCGGTGGTACCGTGCGGCGAAGTCACGCGCCGACGCAGCTCGGCGGCGGTTTCGCCGCTCTCCGCCAGCATGCGACCGGCGCCGAGGCAGGTCTGCGCGGCCAGCGCGCGAGCGGTTTCGCGGGTCAGCCCGAGTTCGACAGCGGCACCCTCCATCGCCTCGACCAGCAGGAAGAAGTAGGCGGGACCGGAACCGGACAGCGCCGTCACGACATCCATTTGCGCTTCGTCGTCCACCCAGCGCACCAGCCCGGCCGCCGCGAGGATCCGCCCCGCCAGCGCGCGTTGCGCGGCATCGACATTGCGGTTCGCGCACAGCCCGGTCGCGCCTGCACCGACCAGCGCCGGGGTGTTCGGCATGGCGCGGACGATCGCGTGTTGCGCGCCGAGCAGGCGTTCCAGTTGTGCGATGCGGATGCCGGCGGCGATCGTGATCACCAGCGGTCGCGTGGCCTCGAGCAGTCCGGCCAGCCCTTCGCACACTTCCGCGATTACCTGCGGCTTTACCGCCAGCACCACGCAGTCCGCGCCCGCGACGGCGTCCCCGTTCCCGGCGAAGGTAGCCACCCCGAATTCGCCCGAGATGGCTTCACGCGCTTCGGCACGCGGTTCGGCGACATGGATCGCTGCGGCCGAAACTCCGTGCGAGAGTTGCGCGCCGATGATGCTGCGCGCCATGTTGCCGCCGCCGATGAAGGCGATGGTTGGGGAGTCGCTGTGTTCGGGCATCGCTTGCATTCCGGGGACAATTTGCGAACGCCCGATTGTAACGGCGGTCGCCCGCCGGTCCGGCGTTGCCTCGCAGGAGCGGCCCATGGTCGCGACACGACATGGAGACGCGACGATGGTGGGCGCGGATAGGCGGCGGGTCGCGCGCATGACGCGCTCCTACCCCAGGTTCGACGCCGGTCTCCCGGCTCCCGAATCAGCTCTGTTCCGCCAGCTTCCGCTTGAGCTTGCGCTGCGCCTTGCGTTCGCGGCGGCGGCGGGCCCAGGTGCCGAACACCAGGTAGATCGCGGGCGTCGAGAGCAGGGTCAGGCTTTGCGA
>JBOHYO010000331.1:0-4576 GCA_050737935.1 Rhodanobacteraceae bacterium | reverse complement strand
CTCAAATGCCGCGGCGGCAATCCGCCGACGAGGGCGGTGCCGCTTCGATCAATCATGCCATCGCGCGCAGCGCACGCCCCCTCACCCAGCGCTGCGCGCTCGGCGCTCCGCGCCGCATCGCTCCCATCAAAAGCGGATGGGGGCGAGGGAGAAAAGCGGACGCGTGCATCAACCCTCTCACGCCGACCTTCTCCCCCATCAAGAGCGACCCTGATTGCTGCCGAAGCGCAGCAAAATCATGTCGTCATTCCGGGGCCATTGCCGGCCTTATCGGCAATGGAACCCGGAATCGCTCTTTGCGGTACTTGGCTGGATAAACTCGCCGCATCCTGCGGCTCGCCCTTCGGGCCATCGGCTCCGCCGATGTTCGCTCCGGCATCCTGCCTCCGCAGTCGGGTTCCGTTCGCGATGAAGCCGCGAGCGGCCCCGGAATGACGAGGAAGGTTTTACGCTTTCCCCGAGTCCCGAGTCCCGAGTCCCGGCTTTCCTCAGCGCTTCATCGAGTTGAAGAACTCGTCGTTCGACTTGGTGTTCTTCATCTTGTCGAGCATGAACTCGATCGCGGCCAACTCGTCCATCGGGTGCAGGAGCTTGCGCAGGATCCAGATCTTCTGGAGCATGTCCGGCGGAATCAGCAGCTCTTCACGGCGGGTGCCGGAGCGGTTGATGTTGATGGCCGGGTATACACGCTTCTCGGAAATGCGGCGGTCGAGGTGCACTTCCATGTTGCCGGTGCCCTTGAATTCCTCGTAGATCACCTCGTCCATCTTGCTGCCGGTGTCGATCAGCGCGGTGGCGAGGATGGTCAGCGAACCGCCTTCCTCGACATTGCGCGCGGCGCCGAAGAAGCGCTTCGGGCGTTGCAGCGCGTTGGCGTCGACGCCGCCCGTGAGCACCTTGCCGCTCGAGGGCACCACGGTGTTGTAGGCGCGTGCGAGGCGGGTGATCGAATCGAGCAGGATCACGACGTCACGCTTGTGTTCGATCAGACGCTTGGCGCGTTCGATCACCATTTCGGCGACCTGCACGTGGCGCACCGCGGGTTCGTCGAAGGTGCTCGATACGACTTCCGCGCGCACGCTGCGCTGCATCTCGGTGACTTCCTCGGGACGCTCGTCGATCAGCAGGATGATCAGGTGCACCTCGGGATGGTTGTGCACCAGCGCCTGCGCGATGTTCTGCAGCATCATGGTCTTGCCGGCCTTGGGCTGGCTGACGATGAGGCCGCGCTGGCCGCAGCCGACCGGCGCGATCAGGTCGAGGATGCGTCCGGTAATGTCTTCCGACGAACCATTGCCGCGTTCCAGATGGAATGCCCTGCGCGGGAACAGCGGGGTGAGGTTCTCGAACAGCAACTTGTTCTTGGAGGCTTCCGGCGGATCGCCGTTGATGTCGTCCACCTTCAGCAGCGCGAAATAGCGCTCGCCTTCCTTCGGATGTCGCACGCGGCCAGTGATGTAGTCGCCGGTGCGCAGGTTGAAGCGGCGGATTTGCGAAGGCGACACGTAGATATCGTCGGGGCCGGCGAGATACGACTCGTCGTGCGAGCGCAGGAAGCCGAAGCCGTCCTGCAGGATTTCCAGCACGCCCTCGGCCCAGATGCTGCCGCCGGACTTGGCGTGGGCGCGAAGGATGTTGAAGATCACGTCCTGTTTGCGTGCGCGTGCGACGCCTTCCTGGATGCCGAGTTCCTCGGCGAGCTCCAGCAACTTCACCGAATTCTTCCGTTTCAGCTCGGTGAGGTTGATCAGGCGATTCGGATCGCCCGCATCGGCCTCGTCGCCGGACACGTCGGCCGGCAGGCCATTGGCGTTGCCAACCTGGCCGTTGCCGCTGCGCGTATGGCGGCCGCGCCGACGGCGGCCGCGTTCGGGCCGGTTGCCGCGTGATTGGGCCTGGCCTTCGCCGCCGTCGTTGCCGGCGGACGCGTTCGATTCGGCTGCAGGGGCGGGCGCGCGGGCGTCTTCGCCCTGTACGGTGTTATCGCTATCTGACACGGGATAAGCCTCGTCGGCGCCGGAGCGCGGGAGGTGGAAAAAAGAAGGGAGACTGGGCAAAAGCACCACCAGCCGTGGAGCAATCTAGCATCGTGCGGCCCCCCAGCACAAGCGGCACGTCGCAGAGTTCAGTCTGGAGCGTATTTCCGCAAGCTGCTCCGGCCACTGGTTCGGTCGGAGCGGCTGTTGTGAGAAGTCAGGCCATGGAGGGCCGTTCTGGAATTTCCGAGGCTGGAATGGTCCGGCTCACCAACAGGCCTCGCCGACGCCGCGATCATGGAAGATCGCATCAAATCGCCTTGTCGATCATCTGGGTCAACTGGCTGCGGCCTACCGCCCCGATCTGGGTGGCCTCGACCTTGCCGCCCTTGAACATCATCAGCGTCGGGATCCCGCGGATGCCGTAGGACATCGGGGTCTTCTGGTTCTCGTCGATGTTGATCTTCACGATCTTGAGCCGCCCGGCATATTCCTTGGCGAGATCCTCAAGCATCGGCGCGATCGACTTGCACGGCCCGCACCATTCGGCCCAGAAATCCAGCAATACCGGGGTCTCGGATTGCAGCACTTCGGTATCGAAATCGGAGTCTTTGACGTGGGTGATGTTTTCGCTCATGGGAAGACCTGCGGTGAGGAACGGAGACAATCTGGGGGCCGGGTGCCGCATTGCAAGCAGGGGCAGTTCCGGCTTCCTGCTACTATAGGCACGTTCGCTTGGGCATTTCGTGCGCCGACCGCCCCGAGATGCCACTCCAAGCCGGCATTTCATCGCAACCCGGCGCCTGGATCAAGCACGGCACCGGCTTTCGCGCCGGCTGCTGGCAGGCGGCATCCCCCTCTTTCCCAAGAAAATCCTCGTGGCCGATCAAGTCCTCACTGATACCTTCTTCGAACAGTTCGACCTGCACCCTCATCTCGCCGCCGGCCTAGCCGATTGCGGCTTTACCCGCTGCACGCCAATCCAGGCGCTGACCTTGCCGGTCGCCCTGGCCGGGCGCGACGTGGCGGGCCAGGCCCAAACCGGCACCGGCAAGACCTGCGCATTCCTGGTCGCGGTGATGAACCGCTTGCTCACCCGGACCGCGATTTCCGAGCGCAAGGACAACGATCCGCGCGCCGTGATCGTGGCGCCGACCCGCGAACTTGCGATCCAGATCGACAAGGATGCGCAAGCGATCGGGAGCCACACCGGGCTGCGTTTCGCGCTGATCTACGGCGGCGTGGACTACGACAAGCAGCGCCAGCAATTGCGCGACGGCTGCGACGTGATCATCGCGACGCCGGGCCGGCTGATCGACTATTTCAAGCAGCACGTCTTCAGTTTCCGCGCGGTCGAGGCCACGGTGATCGACGAAGCGGACCGGATGTTCGACCTGGGTTTCATCAAGGATGTGCGCTACCTGCTGCGCAAGATGCCGCCACGCGAGGAGCGCCAGGGCATGCTGTTCTCGGCGACGCTCTCCTACCGGGTGCTGGAGCTTGCCTACGAGCACATGAACCAGCCGGAAAAGCTGAGCGTCGAGACCGAGCACGTGACCGCCGACCGCGTGCGCCAGCAAGTGTATTTCCCGGCCAAGGAAGAAAAGCTTCCGCTGCTCCTGAACCTGCTGGAGCACTCCGGGCAGCAACGCAGCATCGTGTTCGTCAACACCCGCGCCGCTGCCGAACGGGTGACCCAGCGGCTGTCGCGGCAGGGTTTCCGGGTCGGCGCGCTGTCCGGCGACGTGCCACAGGCCAAGCGCCAGCGGCTGATGGAGCGCTTCAAGAAGGGCGATATCGATCTGCTGGTGGCGACCGATGTCGCTGCGCGCGGACTGCACATCCCCGACGTCACCCACGTGTTCAACTACGACCTTCCGCAGGACGGCGAGGACTACGTGCACCGCATCGGCCGCACGGCGCGCCTCGGCGCGGAGGGCGATGCGATCAGCTTCGCGTGCGACCTCTACGCGATGAACCTGCCCGACATCGAGCACTACATCGGCATGAAGATTCCGGTGCAGCCCATCGAACCGGAGTGGTTGGCCGCGCCGCCGGCACGAGCACACGTGCCCATGGCCCATCCCGGCGAAGGCGAAAGCACGGCGGCCGAAGCCGCGTCTCCCGCGGGTACGTCCGCCGCGCCCGAGAAACGCCGTCGGCGGCGTCGCAAACCCGGAGCAGCGCGCACCGCCTCGCCCGCAGCCGGCGGTTGACGCCTCTCCCCCTTCGGGACGAAGGGTGGAGCGCAGCGAACGCGCGCGCAGCGCGAGAGGGGGATGGCTTTTGGTTCTTGGTGATGACTTCGCCTTTGCATCCCCCCGCCGCTTCGCGGAGACCCCCTTCCTTCGGAAGCGGGTAAAAGCACTTATGCTCTTGCTTCGCCCGATCATCTCGTAGCCGACGACGTTCGTGATCCGCTTCGATTCCGTCAGCAAACGCTATCCCGAGGGCCGCGAGGCGTTGATCGACCTCACCTTCGAGGTCCAGCCCGGCGAAATGCTGTTCGTGACCGGCCATTCGGGCGCCGGCAAGACCACGCTGTTGAAGCTGGTCGCCGTGATCGAACGGCCGAGCGGCGGCACGATCGAGGTGCACGG
>JBOHYO010000330.1:0-1982 GCA_050737935.1 Rhodanobacteraceae bacterium | reverse complement strand
TGTCGCCGCGCCGGATCCAGCGGGCCGACCGGATCGTGGCGATGTCGGCCGACCACCGGGTCGACTGCCCGCGAGCCGACCACTGCGCCGCACCGTCGCCGTTCCTCGATGAGGCAAACACCGCGATCGCCGCCTCGACTGCCGATCGCCCGCACAACTTCGTCACGCTGCTGAACATCGGCCAGAACGCGCTCGTGGCCCGCCTCAACCTGATCCGCGCAGCCCGCAAGTCCATCGACATCCAGACCTACATCTGGGTCGACGACGACGCCGGCATGCTGGTGCTCGACGAACTGGTCAAGGCCGCGCGCCGGGGCGTGGTGGTTCGCATCCTCGCCGACCAGCTCGGCTCGCTGAATCATCCGAAGCTGCTTTCGAGTCTCGCCCGCGCAAGCAGCAACCTGCACATCGAGCTTTACAACCCGACCTTCGACCACGCCCACAGCAATTACATCGAGTACGCGGCGAGCATCTTGTGCTGTTTTCGGAAGTTCAACCAGCGCATGCACAACAAGCTGTTCCTGGTCGACGGCAAGGTAGGCATCACCGGTGGCCGCAATTACGAGGACAAGTATTTCGACTGGGATTCGCAAATGGATTTCCTCGACCGCGACGTGCTTGTCGCGGGCCCCACCGGGCGGCAGATGGAAAAAAGCTTCGACATCTTCTGGCACAACGCCCGTTCGGTTCCCCTGACGCACTTGAAGGACGTCAATGCCGAAATCCTCAAGCACCCCTTCGATGCCAAGCCATGGACCGAGCCGCGCTTCGGCGACCCGCAGCGCGTCGCGAAGGTGCGCGCACAGGCCGAGGATGCCGGTTGGCTCGAGGCGAACCTGCTCGACCACAGCCTCGAGGTGGGCCTGGCCGACTATTTCTACGACCTGCCGTCCAAGGACGAGGCGGTGCACGGCCCCGATTCGCGCGAGCTGACCCGCGACCTGATGGCAATGCTCGCGGGAGCCCGGCGCCAGATCGTGTTGCAGACCCCGTACCTGGTGCTGACCGATCGCGCAGGAAAGATCTTCAAGACGTTGCAGAAGAAAACGCCGCCGCCGGACGTGATCGTGTCGACCAATTCGCTTGCCTCGACCGACGCGGTGGCGGTCTACGCGCTCTCCTACAAGCACCACAAGAAGTTCCTGGTGGACTTCGGCTTCCGGATCCACGAACTGATGCCGCACCCGGCCGATGCGGCGGCAATGCTGGCCGACTACAACCGCCTGTCGGGCATCGGCTCGGAACAATCCTCTCTGCACCGCGGTGGCCGCGCCCCGATCGAAGCCGGGCATGCGGGCCCGCGCATCAGCCTGCACGCGAAATCACTGGTGGTCGACGGCACGATCGCGATGGTGGGTTCGCACAATTTCGATCCGCGCTCGGACAACTACAACACCGAGTCCGGCGTGATCATCAGCGACCCCGTATTTGCACAGCAATTGCGCGCGTCGATCCTGCGCGACGCCGCGCCTCGCAACGCCTGGCTGGTCGCGCCACGCCACCCGATCCCGATCATCGGCGACGTCAGCCGCGTGATCGGCGATGTCTCGCGCGCCCTGCCGATCTTCGATATCTGGCCGTGGGCGTACGCCACCGATTACCAGTTGAAGCCGGGGAAAACGCCGGTGCCGCCGAGCGACCCGCAGTTTCTGGACAACTGGGAGGCGGTCGGCGATTTTCCCGAGGTCAACCTGTCGCTGACCGCAATCATCGCGCGCTTCATCACGGCGTTCGGCGCCGGCATGCAGGGAATCTTGTAGGGCGCGCGGCCGGTCGTCGGATGCGCCCTTGCATCGTCGACTTGGTCGCGGTCCATTTGGGTTGCTGCCGGCCGCCGGCCGGCGATTGACGGCACCGGGACCCGTCGCTAGGCTGGCGCATTCAGCCGCCCCACTTGAGGACACCCGCCATGCCCATGGACATCAACATCCAGTTAAGCGATGACGATCTCCAGTACTTCATCAAGGGCATGCACGACGTCG
>JBOHYO010000329.1:0-5180 GCA_050737935.1 Rhodanobacteraceae bacterium | reverse complement strand
GTCATCGTGATCGGCGCACCGATGTACAACTTCGGTATTTCCACGCAGTTGAAGGCATGGATCGACCGCATCGACATTCCGGGCAAGGTATTCCGTTATGGCGCCAACGGTCCCGAAGGGTTGGCCGGCGGCAAAAAGGTGATCATCGCGTCCAGCCGTGGCGGTATCTACAGCCAGGGACCGGCCGCGGCGGCGGATTTCCAGGAACCGCATCTGCGCACCGTGCTGGGCTTCTTCGGCATCACCGACATTGAGTTCGTTCGCGCCGAGGGCGTGGGCATGGGTGCGGAACAAAAAGACCGTGCCATGCGGGCTGCGCGTGACGCGATCGGCGAAGTTCTGGCCGAGGCGGCCTGATCCAAAGCGCAGCACCCGTGACATTTTCAAAGCGGTGGGATCTTCATGCCGCGCTGGGAGGGCTGGCATGATTGTCTCGCATGCAAGATCAGGTAATTGGGCATACAATCGCGGTCCGATTGGTGTCTGGATGGGTCGAAACCGCAATCGGCGCATGTTCCAGGGCGGTGTTGAACGCCATGCGAATGTGGACGCGGCTGACGGGTGCGCCGGTTGCGCAGGACATCGGTGCTGGATAAGGGGATCCGGCTATTCGACCCGGGAGGGGTTATGCCGGTCATGCTTTCTCAATCCCCTGCGTTCCTTTCGGTGCGCGCGCTGTTGCTGCGCTATGCGGGCAGCGACGCCCAAGTCCTGATCGAGGGGGAGACCGGGACCGGCAAGGAGCTTGCGGCGCGGGAAATCCACTACTCGAGTTCGCGTCGCGACCAGCCATTCGTGCCGGTCAATTGCGGCGCGATGCAGGACAGCCTGATCGAAAATGAGTTATTCGGTCACTCCAGGGGCGCCTTCACCGATGCCAGACAGGCGCAGGTGGGCCTGGTCGAACATGCCCGTGGCGGCACGCTGTTTTTGGATGAGGTGGACAGCCTTTCCCAGAAGGCGCAAGTGACCTTGTTGCGTTTCCTCCAGGACAACGAATATCGCCCCATCGGAGGCACGGTACGGACTTCGGCTGCACGCATCATTGCGGCCACCAATTGCCATCTTGGCCAGTTGGTGCTTGCCGGCGGTTTTCGGAGTGACCTGTTATATCGCCTCAATGCACTGTACGTGCACTTGCCGCCACTTCGCGAGCGTGATGGTGACGTGGTGCTGCTGGCAGAGCATTTCCTCGCTGCCACTGCGCAAAGAATGCAGGGGCCGCCGCGTCGCTGGAGCAGCGACGCGTTGCAGGCGTTGTCGGGATATGCATGGCCCGGTAACGTGCGCGAACTCGAGAACGTCGTGTTGCGTGCTTACACGCTCGCGGACAGCGAGACGATCGACTCGAATGAATTGCTGGCTGCGGAGCCAGCCATCGGCGGATCATGGAGCCAGTCCCATGGCAGCCAGCAACATGCCGGGGCAAGCTTCTGTCACGCCAAGGCCCACGCAATCGAAGTATTCGAGCAGGATTACCTCACGCGGCTGTTGCATCAGGCCGGCGGCAATGTGACCGATGCGGCGCGGCTCGCGGGCAAGGAGCGGCGCTCGCTGGGCAAGCTGCTCAAGAAGCACAAGATCGAGAGGCCGCCGTACCGCCCGTAACCTCCGGTTTCTTTTCGGAATGGCTGGATAGGTGACCGGGTCGTCGGTAACCCGGCGTGGGTCAAAACCGACCCGCTGCGTTTTTTCTTGTTGTCATCGTCGTTTGCAGCGATCCCGCGTGCTCATGGACGGGTCATTGCCGCCCCGGCGAGGCGCGCCGCCTCCCGATAAAGCGTCGTCGATTCATGGCCTTGCGCGACCGCGCGAGGCTGGCCCGGATGTTGCTCTCTTCATTGCCCCGCAACAGTCGCTTGGCCGATGTCGGAGTGGTCTTGGCGGCTGCGGGCGCAAGTTCGGTCTCAACAGGATGTTCCCGTCGCAAGACGTTTGCTTTTCACGAGGAGTGTCAACATGCAAGCCGTCAGACACCACGAGATTGTTGAAAAGTTCCTGCAATCCAAAGCAGTCGACTTCGCTGCACTGGGCAAGTTTGTTACCGAAAACGGACCGAGCATCGTGGCCTCCGGCATTGGCGACTACGGAGTGCGGTTCGGCCACTACAACATCTTGGCATGTTTCAATATTGGTCCCATTCCCGCCCTCATCGATGCCCGACTTTCGTCAGAAATTTCCAGAGAAGTAACGGGCAGCATGCGAGAAGGAACGACTGCTCGCTAAAAGCCAGCTTCGAGAAATGACCCCTTCGGGCAATCAGGTGGGGGCGCCGACGCAAGCGTTTTGGCCGCGCGAGGATTTGACACGCCGGTTGGTATTGGCGCTAAAAATCGCGAGACGGACGATCGGTTTTCTAGGGCTGGACGGATATCGGGGAGAGGAGGTTTCAGAAGACAGTTTCGGCCCGGACAAACCGCTGGCCGAAACTGCCATGCTTTTATATGTTTCGGCTGCCACCGGCGGCGTGGCCCGTAGAGAGCTTCAGATCGACGATCTCTGTCTTTTGCTCGTGCCACTCGCCAGGTCTGTGCGCACGGCCCTCGCAATTGCGCTGCATCCCACTATCTGCTTTCAGCTGGCGATGCCGCACATCCTTTTGACTCGACTCGGTCTCGAAGACGCACGCTTCGATCGTTTGCTGGCGCTCAGCTCTGATTCTCCGGCCAGTCGAGGCAGGGAAATTCTGGCCCATCGGGCGCTCGAAGGGTGCTGGCTTCGATCGGCATGGAGCGCAGCGGCGCCAAGTCGTGAGTTCGCTGATGCTGTGGCGAACTCCGTAATGAGCCACCCGCTTGACCTGCTTTGGGGTAGCCGGGATGACGCGTACGCGTATACGCACACGTTTATGTACTTCAGCGATTTTGGGCGCAGTCTCCCCCCACTCCCACGGGCCCGCTCGGAGCTGGTCGAAGAGTCAACGGCTCTATTGATGCGCAGCCTTCTTGTCGAGGACTTCGATCTCGCCGCTGAAGTGCTGATGACTTGGCCACTCATGTGCGCAGACTGGACTCCAGCGGCCACCTTTGGATTCCGAGTCTTGGCGGAGCTCGAAGACAGGGTGGGGTTTCTCCCCGCTGGAAATGGAGTCCCCGAAAAGTTCCAGCTCCTGAATGGCGCCGAGAGGACCAAATATGCACTTGCTGCCTCGTACCATACCGCCTACGTAATGGGCATGCTTTGTGCGCTGGCAGTCGGTCCGGGGCGTGCTCCGCCGACCGAGATCATCGGTCCGCTCGTGCCCGCCACACTCGTCGAAACACTACTGAGCATGATTCCGGCAGCTGACACGCCGTGGCAAACCACGTTTCGAAAGCTGCGTGTTGAGGAGCAGCGAACGCTGGCACCGGTGCTCCTGGATATCGCCCTTCTCACAAAAGTCAGAAGCCATGACTTGTCTTGTGCCGCTGGGCTACTCGATATCGCTGTCGGGCATGATCTCGCCGACACACCCATTTGTGCGCAAGCAGCCCAACTCATTCAGCGCGTTGCCGCGTGCACGGATTAAGGGTTGGCGTGCGCCACCGGGAAAGCTGGAAGGCCAACGATGTCCATCGTTGCGGGAAAAGGGGGGCGGTCATTTACTCCCACGACACGCATGTGCGTCGGCTGCCCACAAGATGATGCAACTCCCAGTCTCTCCGGAGATCTTGATGAGGCACCAGGCCGGTGGCAACGTGACTGATGCGGCTCGGCTCGCGGGCAAGGAAGAGCGCTCGCTGGGCAAGTTGCTGAAGAAGCACCGGATCGAGAGGCCGCCATACCGCCCGTAGCCTCCCCTTCTCTTGGCGAGCGACCGCCCCTACCACCCGGGTCGTCGACGACCCAGCGTGGGTCGGAACCGACCCACCCCGTTTCCTCCCGTTGCCATCATCGTTTGCAGCGGTCCCGCGTGCTCGCGGGCGGGTCAGTGCAGCCCCGGCGAGGCGCGTTGCGCCCCGATAAAGCGTCGTTGATTCATTGACGTGCGCGAACGCGCGAGGCTGGCCCGGATGTTGCACTCTCCGATACCCCGTAACAGCCAGTAGGGCGATGTCGGAGTAGTCACAGGTGCCGCCTGGCGAGCAAGCTGCAAAACTGCAAGTGGCGATTCTGCGGTATCTCGCGGATCACCCGCACGCAGCCGACACGGTGCGCGGCATCGCCCGCTACTGGACGGGTGCCGCGGGGACGCCGACCGTGAAGCCGCCATCGCTCGACGCCGTGCAGCGTGCACTGGACGCTCTGGTTGCGCAAAAGCAGATCACCTGCGCCACGCTCGCCGATGGCACACGAGTGTATGAGTCGATCGGATCGAATCGGCCTGATGATGCCGTCAGGCGTTCGCGTCCCAGCCCCAAACGATAGAGCGGGCCATTCACATCCGGTCATCGTGTCGGTTCACTGTGATCTCGAGAAGGCGACCTTCGCCCAACATGACACCGCCTTGTAGTAGCAGGAAGACGGTTGGCTCGATTAATCCTTTCGGATAACACGCTTATGAAACTCTGCATCCAGTCCTGCCAGGTCATTACGAAGCGCCTTCGCATCGTAGCCGTAGCGAGCCTCTTGACTGGGCTCTTTTCGTCCTACGCAACTTCTGCCCCGCCCAACGCAGCCGCAATGCCCAAGACGTCGACTTCCGCGGCGCCGAAAGCGGCGTCGGCTCCGCCACCCGTGAGTGCGCAGTTGTCGCCCGATGAAAAGAAAAAGCGCAAGGACTGGAAAGACTCCATGCTCCGCAAGCCAGGGCCCAGCAACGGGTGCTTCAATGCCGCCTATCCCAGCAAGGAGTGGAAGGAAGTTCCGTGCGTGAAGGCGCCGAACATTCCTGCGCTTCCGCGACACGGACCGCCCCCCGCCGTGGTCGGGAACAACAATGACATCTCGGCGGGAGCAACTTCGGGACACATCACCCAGGCGATTGGACACTTCGAAAACGTCACCAACGTGACCAGCGAAAGCGGCCCCATCGCGAACTCCGGACCGGCGGTCACCGACGCCTATACGCTCCAGATCAACACCGACTTTTTTACCGACGCCGCCGCCTGCGCCGGGTCGCCGAATCCCGGCTGCAAAGCCTGGGAGCAATGGATCTTTTGGAACAACGGCGGCAGCGCCGGCTCCGCGGCCATGCAGTATTGGCTCATCGCCTACAACACGACCTGCCCGGCAGGCCAGAACTGGAATCAGATCCCGCT
>JBOHYO010000328.1:0-2351 GCA_050737935.1 Rhodanobacteraceae bacterium | reverse complement strand
CCGGCTGGGCGCCGCTGCTGTGGCCCGATCCGCGGGGATTCTCGTGGCTGCACGCCGGCATGATGCGCACACCCAGTGGCGTGCTGTATCCCTATCCGCCGCAACGCGATGAGCAAAGCTCACCGTTATACAAGAACAGCGACTGGGTCTACTCGGGCTTTTTGCAACTGGGCTACCTGCATCTGGGCGGCGATACCCACGCCGAATTTTTCCGCCAGTACGCCGGCTGGAAGGACGGCATCGCGCTCGGCCTCTTCGCGCTGTATGCGGACAATCCGAAAACCGGACAGTACGTGGAATTTCGCGGCAGCAGGTTGAGCGGTGACGACCAGTACTACCGCTTGCGTGCCGGGCGGTACGGCGCCTACAAGATCGAGGCGTTCTACCGCGACATTCCGCATGACGTCACCACCAACGCCTACCCGTTGTGGAACGGCGTCGGCAGTACCGAACTGACGCTGCCCGCGCCACTGGTGCCCGGCGCCAGTACGCCCGCCGAAGTGGCGGCTGTCGACAAGACCCGCCCGCGGCAGACGATCGGCCTCAGGCGCAGACGCGAAGGCATCGGTTTCGAAGACAACTTCTATCGCGACTGGACCGGCTACGTCTCGATCGTCAACGAAAAGCGCACCGGTGATCGGCTGTGGGGTGGCCCGATGTACTTGAACTACATCCTCCAGGACAACGGCGGCGCGCTGGAAACGGTGCGCCCGATCGACTTCACCACCACCGACGTCAGCATCGGGCTGCGCAACGTCGGCAAGGTATGGCAATTCCAGTTGAACTACACGGGCTCGTTCTTCCGCGACCACAAGGACGAACTGGATTACCAGAGCCCGTTCGCGCTGACCAACGTGGTCGGCGTGCCGCAGGTCGCGAACATCTACCAGGGCCAGTTTTCACTGGAACCCGACAACGACTACCACAACCTGCGTGCGGAACTTTCGCGCAGCCTGAAGTGGAATGGCCAGCTCTCGCTCGCCGCGGCGTGGGGGACCATGCGCCAGAACGATCCGCTGCTGCCGCCGGTCACCTGCACCGGCACTGGCGGCATTTTCATTTCGCCGTCGGCTGACTACACCTTCAACTGCGCCAACTGGAATACCAGCGCGGCACTCTCGCAGCAGACCGCAGATGCGCGCATCGACACCGGCCTGCTCGATGCGAAGATCACGCTGCACCCTTCCCCGAAATTCGGTTGGCACGCGGGCCTGCGCTGGTACCGAGAGGATAACAGGACCAACTACCTCGCTTTCAATCCACTGACCGGGCAGTACGGCTACATCGCCGAGAACGGCTCGCAGGGCAGCATCATCCCCGGCCAGATCGGCATTTTCGATCCGCGCAATCCGTTGTACTCGTCGTATGTGACGCAGGTTCGCGCGATCCCGTTCGGTTACACCGACACCGTGCTCGACACCGGCATCGACTGGCGCGTCAGCGAGAACAACACCCTGAACCTGAACTACAGCTTGGATCGCAACCAGCCGAAATACCGCGAACGCAAATTGGTGAACGAGCAGCGCATCAAGCTGGCGTGGATCGACCGTGCCCTCGGCAAGGGCACGCTGCGTTTCGACTACGAAGTCGCGTACCGCAACGGCGGGCCTTACACATCCGATCCTTACGAAGCGTTTTATTCGACGGCGCTGCCCGGCTTCGTGACGCCACCGTTCGGCAACGTGGCGTTCACTGTCGACGCAATGCGCAAGTACGACCTCAGCAATCGCATCGAACACAAGCTGCACGCGACGCTGATCTACCCGATCGGCAACAGCGCCACGATCTCGGGCGTGGTGTACGCGACGCGCGACGACTACGGCGCCGCGATCGGCCGGCAGGCCACGCGCAACCGCGGCTTCGATCTGTCGTGGGATTGGCAACCCTCGCCAATGACCAGCATGAGCGCCAACCTGGGGCGCGACGATTCGACCCTGCATTTCTCGAATGTCGCCGACAACGAGGATGTCACGGGCGCGCCGGGCCGCGACGATCCGTCACTGGGCGGCCCGCTTTTCCCGCTCGGGAACCAGTGGCAGAGCATAGATCATGAGCGCGATTACAACGCCGGGCTTACGCTCCGCCACGATCTCGGACGCGTGCGCGCGGACTTCGGTTACACCTACACCTACGCACTCGGCAGGATCGGCTACGTATTTGCTTCGCCCGGCGCGCTGCCGATCACCCAGCAAGCATTCGTCGATGCTGTGGGCAATGCCTTTCCGGACAACCACTACCACATCAATACCCTGCAGATCGGTTTCGACATTGCGATGTCACGCAGGGTCGGCATGCGGGTATTCGACGTTTTCGAGACGGGGAGCTTCGCCGACTGGCACTACGCCGGGCTC
>JBOHYO010000327.1:0-5864 GCA_050737935.1 Rhodanobacteraceae bacterium | reverse complement strand
GCTTCGCGTTGCCGCCCGCGCATGCTCCACAACTGCCACGCGAACAACAGCAGCGCGACGCCCAGGCCGGCCCGGAACGGCCATTCGAGTTGTGCGCGTTGCCCGACCAGGAGCAGCGTGAACAGGAGCGTCGCCATCAGGATGCCGAGGATCGGCAAGTCCGCGTCGCCGAACAGGATCGCGGTGGATTTGGCGCCGGCGCGGATGTCCTCTTCACGATCGACCATCGCATATTCGGTGTCGTAGATGGTCGAGAACAGCACGTTGCCGAGGAACAGCAACCAGCAGACCGGCGGCAGGCCGTTGGTGATTGCCGCGAAAGCCATCGGAATGCCCCAGCCGAACGCCGCGCCCAGCACCACCTGCGGCAGTTGCGTGTAGCGCTTCGAAAACGGATACAGCGCCGCAAGGGCGGCGCCCGCGAACGAGAGGTAGATCGTCAGCCGGTTGGTGAACGCGAGCACCAGCACGAAACCGAGCAGGCAGAGCCCGACGAATACCAGCACTGCCTCGCGGGGTGTCACGCGGCCCGCAGCCAGCGGCCGGCCGGCGGTGCGTTGCACCTGCGGGTCCAGCTTGCGGTCGGCGAAGTCGTTCATCGCGCAGCCCGCCGCGCGCATCACGAACACCCCCACCGTGAAGACGACCAGGTATTTCCATGGCGGGAATCCATCCGCCGCCAGCCACAGCGCCCACCAGGTCGGCCACAGCAGCAGCAACGCGCCGATCGGGCGGTCCATCCGCACGAGCACCAGGATGTCGCGGGCCTTGTCGCGCCAGCCGATCGGCAGTGCCCGCAGCAGGAACTCGATCGTGCGTGTGGAACGACGCGAGGCATCGGCGGGGCGCGAGGTGTCGGGCGCTGGCGCCGGTTGCAATTCCGGCGCGCGCGCGTCGAACAACGGCAGCTCCGGCTGCCCGAGTGGTTTCGAGGCGCGGCGTCGCTTCCGGCTGGCGGCGTTTTTGCGTGGCATGATTCAGTCTGGTGGCTCGGCTGATTGTCGCGCAATGTCCGAGCTGCAGCGAGCGCTCGTCGTGGTCGCGTTCGGGCAGGCGCATGACGGCACGCGGCGTCGGGGACCATTGGCACACCCAACCACCGGCATTTGCCATTATCCTCGCGGGCTCTTGTGCAACGGTGTCTATGCAATGGGTTACTTCAAAAGGATGATCCGCCACAAGTCGGCCGGGCCGTTCCAGGCCGAAGCCAGCCGCGGAGTGCGCCTGCGGCCATCGAGCGTTCTCGCGCGGAGTTCCTTCATTGCACCTGCCGGCACCACCCTGGTTGCTGATCGACCCACGCCGGAAATGAACGAATGAGCCAACATACCGGTTCGGGATCCTTCGAAGCCGCCGACAAGGGGCTCAGGAAAGACGTATCGTTCACGCAGCTGCTGCTGCTCGGGGTCAGCGCACAGATCGGGTCGGGTTGGCTGTTCGGTGTTCTCGCCGCGGCCGGAATGGCCGGTCCCGCGGCCATCGTGTCGTGGCTGATCGCCTCGGTGCTGATCTTCCTGATCGCCCTGACGTACCTCGAACTGGGAGCGATGCTGCCGCGCTCTGGCGGCATCGTGCGCTATACCTATCTGACCCACGGTGCATTCTCCGGCTGGATCATCGGTTGGGCGTATTGGCTTTCCGTAGTGGCCATTCCGCCGATCGAGGCGGTGGCATCGTTGACTTATATCGGCGGCAAGTGGCCCGAACTGCACCTGCTCACCGAGGTCAACGGAATCCATATGCTGAGTTGGCCGACGGGGATCCTCGCCGGCTTCGGGTTGATGCTTTTGTTCTTCTGCCTGAACTTCTTCGGCAGCAAGCTGCTGGCCGAGTCGAACCGCTGGGTGACGTACTGGAAGATCGCGTTGCCGGTACTGACGTTCCTTTTCCTTTTTTACATCATGGACGGCAACAATTTCTTCGCCTACGGCGGTTTCGTGCCCGAGGGCGTCCCGGCGATCTTCCACGCGATCCCTTCGACCGGGATCATCTTCTCGTTGCTCGGCTTCCGGCAGGCGCTCGATTACGGCGGCGAGTCGCGCAACCCGCAACGCGATGTGCCATGGGCCACGGTCGGGTCGATCGTGATTCCCACGATCATCTACACCTTGTTGCAGGTGGCCTTCATCGGCGCCATCAAGTGGGGCGACATGGGCCTGCTGCCCGGGCAGTGGGACCGGCTCGTCACGGGCGGCTGGGCCGATGGCCCGCTGTTCCACGCGCTGGAGTCGGCCAACATTGCCGTCATGGCGGCCTTCGGCGTGTTCCTGCTGATCGATGCCGCGGTCTCGCCGATGGCGACCGGCTGGGTGTACCTGGGCACCGGGTCGCGCACCGGGTACGGTCTGTCGGTCCACCGTTCCATTCCGGAGGTATTTTCGGCCAACAACCGCTTCGGCATTCCCTGGCTGCCGCTGGTGGTGTCGACCGTGGTCGGATGCGTGTTCTTCGTGCCGGCTCCGAGCTGGTACAAACTGGTCGGATTCATCAGTTCGGCGGCGGTCCTCACCTACATCATGGGCGGCGTCGGACTACCGGTGTTGCGTCGGACAGCCCCCTCGCTGCCGCGCCCGTTCCGCTTGCATGGGCAATCGCTGTGGTCGCCGGTGTCGTTCCTGGCAGCCGTCCTGATCCTTTACTGGAGCGGCTTTGAAACGTTGACCAACGTCTTCACGGCTACATTCATTGGCCTGCCCGTCTTCAGCAGCTATTACGCCTGGAAAAAAGGCTGGATTTCACCGGTGGCCGGCGTCGTCGTCAGTGTCGTGTTTTTCGCGCTGTGGCTGTACGTCGCCGTCGCCAGCGGCTTCGTGCTGACCGACAACCCCGGGAAGAATCCCGGCGACTGGTCGTTCGCTGCCTACTTCGCGTCGTTCGGCGTACTTCTGCTCGCTTATTGTGGTGCGCTCTTGCTGCTCAGCAATCGCGAAGGACGCCAGCACGTCAACGCGACCTGGTGGCTGATCTGGCTGTCACTGGCGTCCATGTTCGTGGCCTATTTGGGCGTGTACGGGCCGCTGGCAGACCCAGTGTTGTTCTTCCCGTGGGGCATGGTGGCCGAGCTTGCGGTCGGCATCGTCGCCTATTACTGGGCGGAGCGGGTGGGCTTCGCCACCGATGAAATCAAGGACATCGTCGAATCGCACGACCGCGATCAGGCGGCCGGGCCAAACACGGGCGCAGGCTAGCCGCGACCCGAAGCGGCGCCGCGCGCTTGCAGCGGCGGCGTGGCGACACCATCTGGGAAGAGGGCAACGCACACCTGCAGCGTGTCGCGTTGCCGAGCGCCAATGCAAGGAGGTACGCCACACCATGATTGACCTTTATTACTGGCCCACGCCGAACGGCCACAAGATCACGCTGTTCCTCGAAGAGGCGGGCCTCGACTACGCGATCAAGCCTGTCGACATCGGCAAGGGCGCGCAGTTCGAACCGCAATATCTCGCGATCTCGCCCAACAACAAGATGCCGGCGATCGTCGACCACGATCCGGTGGGCGGCGGCGCGCCGATCAGCGTGTTCGAATCCGGCGCGATCCTGGTGTACCTCGCGGACAAAATCGGCAAGTTCATCCCGGCCGACGCGCGTGGCCATGTCGAGTGTCTCGAGTGGCTGTTCTGGCAGGTGGGCGGGCTGGGGCCCATGGTGGGCCAGTACGGGCACTTCCATACCTATGCGCCGGAAAGGATTCCGTATGCGATGGAGCGCTACCGCAACGAAGCCGAGCGCCTTCTCGACGTGCTGGATCGTCGTTTGCAGGGACGTGCCTTCATCACCGGCGATGACTACACCATCGCCGACATGGCGTGCTACCCGTGGATCGATCCCTACTCGAAGGCGCCGCTCGATCTTGAACCGTTCGCCGAGGTGCGCCGTTGGCGCGACGCGATCGCTGCGCGTCCCGCGACGGCGCGGGCTTACGCGCGCGGCAAGGAAGTGAATCCGTCCGCCGGCCAGCCGATGTCGGACGATGAAAAGAAGATCCTGTTCGGGCAGGGCGTGCGTCGCGGTTGACCTCGCCCGTGCCATCCGGCCTATGCACGCCGGCGCGGGTGGTGTTAGGTTCGACGGTTTACATCCTCGCGGAGCCCCTGAATGTCCTTCCTGCACCGTCGCCCGTCTTTGCCGGCGCGGCTGATCGCGCTATTCGCACTGAGCCTGGCCGGCGTCGGCTTCGCCGGCACGGCATTTGCGGATGCCGCGGACGCCCGCATTCCGCCTCCGCAGGATACGCCGTATCCCGGCACCCTCCAGATCCATGTGGACGCCAGCGACACGCGCCAAAGTATCTTCCGCGTCCACGAATCGATCCCGGTCGAGGCTGGTGAACTGACGCTGCTGTACCCGAAGTGGCTGCCCGGCGCCCACTCGCCATCAGGCCCGGTAGACATGCTGGCGGGTTTGAAGATCGCCGCCGACGGCAAGCCGCTCAAATGGAAGCGTGACAAGTACGACGTGTACGCCTTCCGCGTGGCTGTGCCGCAGGGCGTCTCGAAAATCGACGTGGACTTCCAGTACCTTTCGGGGCGCGGCAAGTTTGCGTTCATCCAGATGACCGACAAGATGTTGTCGCTCGAATGGAACGCGGTGTCGCTGTATCCGGCCGGCCACTTCTCGCGTGACATCAAGGTGGTGCCGAGCGTAACGTTCCCGGCGGGCTGGCAGTTCGGCACGGCGCTCGAGGAGCAATCGCGATCGGGCGACACCGTCACCTTCAAGCCGACTACTTACAACACGCTGGTCGATTCGCCGATCTACGCCGGCAAGTATTTCAAGCGTGTCGATCTTGATCCGGGCGCCAAGGTGCCGGTACACCTTGATGTGTTCGCCGACGCGTCGAAGGACCTCGAGATCACACCCGAACAATTGCAGGTGCACCGCAACCTTGTCACCCAGGCCTACAAGCTGTTCGACTCGCACCACTACGACCACTACGATTTCCTGTTTTCGCTGTCGGACCAGTTGAGCGGCAACGGCCTCGAACACCACCAGTCCAGCGAGGACGGTTGGGGTCCGGACTACTTCACGAACTGGGACGACAACGCGCCCAACCGTGACCTCCTGGCGCACGAATACACGCATTCGTGGAACGGCAAGTTCCGGCGTCCGGCCGATCTCTGGACACCGAACTTCAACGTGCCGATGGGCGACTCACTGTTGTGGGTATACGAAGGCCAGACCCAGTACTGGGGCTTCGTGCTGACCGCGCGTGCGGGCATGTGGACGCCCGAGCAGTTCCGCGACGCGCTGGCGATGGTCGCGGCCAACTACGATCGCAACCGCCCCGGCTTCCAGTGGCGGACGCTGGAAGACACCACCAACGATCCGACTGCCGCGCACCGCGCGGGCCTGCCGTATCGCAGTTGGCAGATGAGCGAGGAGTACTACTCCGGCGGCCAGATGATGTGGCTGGCGGTGGATGCGAAGATCCGTGCGCTCACCCATGACAAGAAGTCGCTGGACACCTTCGACAGGGATTTCTTCGGCGTCGACAACGGCAGCTTCGTGACGAAGACGTACACGTTCGATGACATCGTGAATGCGCTGAACGGCGTCGTGAAGTACGACTGGGCGACATTCCTCGATCGCTACGTCAATCAGTTGAACCCGCCGTTCACGCAGGGTCTTGCGACGAGCGGCTGGAAGCTCGTCTATACCGACAAGGAAAGCCCCTACGAGAAGCAGTACGAAGCCGAGTCCCAGTCGCCGCGCCACATCTTCAACTTCACGTATTCGATCGGGCTGACGCTGACCAAGGACGGAGGCATCAACGATGTGCGCTGGAATGGCCCCGCGTTCAAGGCCGGCATCGGCTCCGGCGGAACGGTGATCGCGGTGAACGGCCAGGATTACAAGGCCAGCGT
>JBOHYO010000326.1:0-3437 GCA_050737935.1 Rhodanobacteraceae bacterium | reverse complement strand
CCAGCACATCGCGCACGCGGGTAGTGCAGTTGTCGGCGAAGTAGCGGTAACGATAACGCGAGTTCTGCGGCTGGATGTTCCAGACCAAGAAGTCGCGGAGCGCAGCGCGTTGGGCCGGCGTCAGGTTCAAGTGCTGGTCGGTGATCGAACGGCCCTCGCCCGAGAACTGCTGGATGTCGTCGGCGGCCGGCCACACGTCGGCGCGGTAGATCATGATGCCGCGTGCGAAATTGAAGTAGAAATCCTTCTGGTTGAAGTCGAACGTTCCGTAGTTGAAGGCATAGGCTTCGCCGCTCGTGGTGTCGGTGACGACCAGTGCGTCATGGCCAAAGCGCTCCCAGTAGATCGTCCCCGGTCCGTAGGTGTAGAGGTCTACGCGAAGGTCGGCGCCGGGTGCGTCGGCGACGCTGGCATGCGCGAGAAGCGGGGGGAGCGCAACGAGAAGCAGGATGGAAATCAGCCAGACACGGAGTAGTAGACGATTGCGTGGGCTGGGCATCAGGGGATGGCAAGCTTTTGGGGACTGGACGCCGCATGATAAGGGTGACACTCCCCGTGCTCTGCACTTGCGCCGATGGGCGAGCGCATCCCCCCGGCGCTGGCGCGCCGACCCCCTTCGTTCCGAAGGGGGCAAGCACGAAGGGCGAGCGCTGGAGCCCGGAGGAAGCGCAGCGCAATCCGGGGAAACCGCCTGCACGACTCCGGGATTGATTTGCGACATCCATGGCGCTCACCCTCAGGCCGCCGATGGCGACCGCGGTTGCAATCCTGCAAACGGAGTTCGGCCTGCGCCGGAATGACGGCCAGTTCGATACGGCTCCGAGAGTCCCGAGTCCCGCTAGGCGGCGCTCGCCTTGCGAACGCGGAACTGGAGCGCCCGCCGATCGTCGGCGCCTGTCACGTCGAAGGCGTAGTCGCCGAGCGCGGCGGATTCGCCCGGATCGGGCAGGTGCCCGATCTCCGCGGTGACGAGGCCGCCGATGGTGTCGTATTCCTCGTCGGAGAACGCGGTCTCGAAGTGCTCGTTGAAGTCCTCGATCGAGGTCAGTGCATCGACCAGCGTACTGCCGTCCGGTTGCGCGACAATCAACTTCGGAGGCACCGCGTCGTCGTGCTCGTCGTCGATTTCGCCGACGATTTCCTCGAGCACGTCCTCGATGGTGACGAGTCCCGCGACGCCGC
The DNA here is from genome assembly GCA_050737935.1 of Rhodanobacteraceae bacterium. Lineage (GTDB taxonomy): Bacteria > Pseudomonadota > Gammaproteobacteria > Xanthomonadales > Rhodanobacteraceae > 66-474. The sequence continues at coordinate 2,255 of JBOHYO010000326.1, read as the reverse complement.
CGTATTCGTCCACCACCACCGCCATGTGGTTGCGCGAGCGGCGGAACTCGGCCAGCAGCACGTTGAGGCGCATGGATTCGGGGATCATCACCGCGCGGCGCAGCAGCGCGCTCAGAGCCTGCCCCGGACTCGATCCGGGGTCGAGAGCGCCGGCCTGGTCGCGGCGCAACAGGTCCTTGGCGAGCAGGATCCCTAGGATCTCGTCCTTGTCCTCGCCGTGCACGGGGAACCTCGAGTGCCCGGACTCGACCACCGTATCGAGGATCTTCGGGAGACCATCGTCGATGTCGAGCATCACCATCTGCGCGCGCGGCACCATCACGTCACCGACCACCATCTCGGTCACGCGTATGGCGCCTTCGATCATCGCGAAGGTTTCGCTGGTCAGCAGGCCGTTGGTCTGCGCATCGCGCAGTTCTTCGAGCAGTTCCCCAGGGTTGCGGGGTTCGCCGGTGAGGAGATGGCCCAGACGATCCCACAGCGACCGGTGGGCGGGGCCGATGGTACTTGGCGGTTCGGACATAGAAGGCAACAGGTCCCCGCAGGGGCGGGTCGTCCATTGTAGCGGATGCACGGCGCCGTCGCAGGTGGCCGCATTGCAGCAGCCATGCGCTTTTCTCCTTCCCCTTCAAGGGGAAGGCTGGGATGGGGATGGGTTCCATCGTGAAACCCCATCCCCACCCAAACCCTCCCCTTGAAGGGGAGGGCTTTACAGCATGAACGCAAATCGCTCGGCTAGTACGGATCGGCGATGCCGAGTGAAGCCAGGATTCGCGTCTCGAGCCGCTCCATCTTCGCGGCATCGCGTTCGCCCCGGTGATCGTAGCCGAGCAGGTGCAACACTCCGTGCACGGTCAGGTGCGCGTAGTGATCGCGGGGGGATTTGCCCTGCTCGCGCGCCTCGTGCGCGAGCACCGGCGCCGTGATCACGATGTCGCCCAGCAGCGGCGAGCGCATGCCGGGCGGCAACTCGGCTGGAAACGACAACACGTTGGTGGCGTAGTCCCTGTCGCGGTACCGGCGGTTCAAGGCACGGCCTTCGCGTGCGCCGACGATGCGGATCGACAGTTCCGCGGGTTTGCCATGCCGCGCACCTGCCAGAGCCGTCGCGACCCATTGGCGGAAACTCGCGGCTGCGGGAACGCCGCGGCGGGAGAGGGCGTAGCCGACGTGCACGAGGGGACCGGGCACTGGGGACCGGGGACCGGTACCCGTTGAATCTGCGCGTGCTTCTCGTCGGGACGGCATGGTCGTCGCTATGGCGCCTTCCAGGGCGCGTTTTTGCCGACGCTGTTTCCGGTCCCCCGTCCCCGGTCCCCGTCCCCGTCTTCGCTGTCTTCCGCTCGCTCGTACGCCCGCACGATCTTGGCCACCAGCGGATGCCGCACCACGTCGCGTGCGGTGAAGAACGTGAAGCTGATCCCCTCCACGCCGCGCAGCACCTCGATCACGTTGCGCAGGCCCGAGCGTGTGCTGCGCGGCAGGTCCACTTGGGTCACGTCGCCGGTTACCACGGTCGTAGTGCCGAAACCGATGCGGGTCAGGAACATCTTCATTTGCTCGACCGTGCTGTTCTGTGCCTCGTCGAGGATCACGAACGAATCGTTGAGCGTGCGTCCGCGCATGTACGCAAGAGGCGCGATTTCGATCACGCTGCGTTCGATGAGCCGCGCAACGCGGTCGAAACCCAGCATCTCGTACAGCGCGTCGTACAACGGGCGCAGGTAGGGATCGACCTTTTGCGCGAGATCACCCGGCAGGAAACCGAGCTTTTCGCCGGCCTCGACCGCGGGCCGCACCAGGATAAGGCGTTGCACGCGACCGGTTTCGAGCGCTTCCACCGCGCTCGCGACCGCAAGGTACGTTTTGCCGGTTCCGGCCGGTCCGATCCCGAAGTTGAGGTCGTGGGTGGCGACCGCGTGGAGGTAGCGCGCCTGGTTCGGACCGCGGCCGCGGATGATGCCGCGCTTCACCTTGATCGTGACTTCCTGTGCGCCTTCTGCCGGGCTTTCGGCGAGCGCGTCCACCCCCGCCTCGGACAGCCGCGTGCCGATCTTGCGGGTATCCAGCGACTCGTTTTCGGTCGCGGCGTACAGCATGCGCAGCACGCGTTCGCCGGATTTCACCGCGGCATCCTCGCCGATCACCCGGAACACGTTGCCGCGGTTGTTGATCTCGACGCCGAGCCGCAATTCGATCTGGCGCAGGTGCTGGTCGACCGGGCCGCAGAGGTTGGCCAGGCGCTGGGTGTCGTC
>JBOHYO010000325.1:0-1778 GCA_050737935.1 Rhodanobacteraceae bacterium | reverse complement strand
GGAGGTTCGCGACGCCGCGTTCGAGCAGCTCGCTCAGGGTCGGTTGTTCGGAGGCGGCGATGCCATAGCGGATCGGCGCGAACAGGCTTTCCACGAAGTCGCGCACCGTGTTCGCACGCGCAGCCTGCTGCTGCGCCAGCACCGCCTGCCGACGCGCCACCCCCGCCTGCCACAGGGCGACCGCCGAGGAAACACAAATGGCAATGAATAGGATCGCCGCGATCGCGACGCCACCCCGGTGGCGCGCAACGAACCGGCTTGCGCGGTACCAGCGCGAGGGCGGGTGCGCCTGCACCGGCAGGCGGTCGAGATACCGCTCGATGTCGTCATTGAGTGCGCCGGCCGAACCGTAGCGGCGCTCGGGCTCGGGCGCCGTCGCCTTCGTGACGATGTTGGCCAGGTCGCCGCGCAATCTGCGTGATGCTTGTCTGGGACGCGGTGCGGAGCCGCCGGTGTCGGCGAGCTGCGGCAACGGCGGGCGCACGCCATCGCGCTCGTGACGCTCGCCCGTGAGCAGTTCGTGGAGCAGCACGCCCAGCGCATAGACATCGGTCGCGGTGGTGATCGCGCCCGGCGTGAACTGCTCCGGTGCGGCGTACGCCGGGGTCAGGGCCTGGTGTCGCGTGCGGGTGGCGTCTTCGGTATCGTCGAGCAGTTTGGCGATGCCGAAGTCCAGCAACTTCACGTTGCCATCCGCCGTCACCAGCACGTTGGAAGGTTTCAGGTCGCGATGCACGATCAACGCGCGGTGCGCCGACGCGACCGCGCGGCAGATCTGCAGGAACAGCGTCAGCCGCTGGCGTTCCGGCAGGTCGCGCCCGATGGCGTACTGGGTAACCGGCGCACCGTCGATCAGCTCCAGCGCGATGTAGGCAAGACCATTGTCGGCGATGCCCCCCTCGATCAGCCGCGCGATGCCGGGATGCCGCAGCCGCGCCAGCGCCTCGCGCTCATGGTGGAACCGGCGACGCGCCTCGGCGGTGTACAGTCCGCGCGCAAGCAGCTTGAGCGCCACGTATTGGCGAACCCCGTCGGCTTCGCGGCATGCGCGGAACACCGTGGACGAACCGCCCTCGCCCAGCACCTCCAGCAACTCGAAGGGACCGATCCGGCTGCCCGGCGGCAGCGGTTCGACGGCTTCGGTTTCGCCGATCGCCTGTGCGGCGCTCGCGGCGTCGCCGGCGGCCAGCCATTCGTCGTCGCCCGCATCGGCCGCCAGCATGCGCTCCAGTTCGGCACGCAGCGTCGTGTCGCGGCAATGCTCCGCGAGCAGGCGCGCGCGCGCGTCGGCAGGCAGCGTCAGCGCCTCGTCGAACAGATCGCGCAACGTCCGCGTGGATCCCATGCACTGTCTCCGGATCGTCCCGCCAGTGCGGTAAACACCGATTACCTGCCGGTCGCGACACCGGATGCGCCCGGTCTCAATCCATGCGCGCCCTGATGAACGCGCGCGCGAAGCGCCAGTCGCGGTCGATGGTGCGCCGCGCCAGGCCCAGCGTTTCCGCCACCTGTTCGAGGGTGAGACCGGCAAAATAGCGCAGCTCGACCACCTTGGCGGCGCGGGCGTCGGCACGTTCCAGCGCATCCAGCGCGGCGTCCAGCGCCAGCGCCTGTTCGGCGGTGTCGATCGCGAGCTTCAGGTCGTCGTCGTCGAGCGTCACCCGGTTCCACTGGCCGCCGGCGCGCAGCCGCAAGCGGTCCCGCGCGCGATTGATCAACAGGTGGCGCATCGCGCGCGCGGCGTAGGCGAAGAACTGCGCCGGCTCGCGAAACTGCAG
>JBOHYO010000324.1:0-2379 GCA_050737935.1 Rhodanobacteraceae bacterium | reverse complement strand
GTCTTCGTGCTTGCGGCAAGTTCATTGGCCGCGCCGAACACGTCGAGCGGCCCGGCGAGATCGAGCGCCTGCATGTCATCGTAGGCAAGCAGGCCGATGGTTTTGGCGGAAGGCGGCGCGGGCATTGCGCGATGATGCCAGCAGCGGGCTCGGAAGCCCAGTCCCATTGGCTTGGAGCGAGCGTTGCATGCGCCGCCACCGGGACGGGAGTTCGACCTGTACACGCTCGCCACCATGATGTTGCATTCCGTCGCCGCTGGAATAAGATCGGCCTGAGAGGGCCACGTCGAGGTGGCGCGATGACAGTCGAATGGGCGCGGACCCGGCTTGGCGCGCTTGCATGCCTGGTGGTGTGTTGCGGCTGGTGGAACGTCGCCGCTGCCGGCCGCTTCGACTCGTCGCATCGCGAGACCGTCGCGGACCCCACGCGCAACTACCTGCCGGGCAAGTATTACGAACGCCTCGCGCTGGATGCCATGCGCCGCAAGGACTATGCGGCTGCGGTGAGCGCGTACGGGAAGGCTGCGTACTGGGCCAACAAGGTCGCGCAATACGACCTTGGCGAAATCTATTTCCACGGCCTGGGGAACATCCCGGCGGACCCTGCGCGGGGCGTTGCCTGGCTCGGCATCGCGGCCGAAGAGCATGAGCCCGATTACGACAAGGCGTTGGTTGCCGCGTACAAGGCGCTGAGTCCGGAGCAACGCCGGCGCGCAGACGGGATCTGGAAGAAATTGGAGGCGGTGTACGGCGACAAGCTCACCCTCGCGCGCGCGACCCATGTTTTCGAGCAAGATCACCATGCCGAGCGCGTCGGATCCGCGACCACGGAGGACGATCCGAATACGTACACCTTCTCGATCAGCGGCTACGACCCCGCCGGCGACATCCAGAACGAAGCGGAACTGGTGTCGGATTTGAACGGGATCGGCGTGCGCAACGGCACCATCTCCCAGGCGGGCCTCTGGTCCGCGCGGAAGCAGGAATTCGCGAAGTTCGTCACCACCCAATTCGGGCACGTCGAAATCGGTGCCATCGAGCAGCCCGGGCCGGCGAAGAAGAAGGTGGCACATTGAAATCAGGTCAGTCGGCGCAACGCGGATGGCGTGGAACGGAATCCGGGAAATCAACGCGAAAAGACCCGGATTCCGCTGCATTTCACCCAAGCCGCGCGCTACGCCGCTTTGGCGGCTCGCGCACCAGCCACCAACCCGCGCGCCATAGCCACAGCAGGATCAGGGCGATTACGAATTTCTCGCCCAGTCCGCGTGGGATCGGCTTGACCAGCGTGTAGATCCATAACGCTACGAAAGCGATCGCCGCGAGCGCGAATGCCGAAGGGAAGCGCGGGCGCCAACGCGGGTCAAGGCGCATTCGCCACGATTGCAGCAGCATCGCCACGGTCACGCAGAGGAAGGTGGCGGCGGCAGCGATCACGTGCACGCGACCGTGCAGCGTCGGCGGCCGCGCCGGCACGTCGGTGAACTCGATCGCGGTGACGCACAACGCGACCGCCGCGATCACGAACAGCAAAAGCGGCGCGGCGCTGCGGGCATCGCGGTGCAGTGTGCGATACCAGCCGACGCCGAGCGCCGCGAGGCCCGCTGCCAGTGCGAAATAACTCGCCTCGACCGCGCGGCCATACGGACCGAGCACATAGAAGCTGAGTGGCACGCCCAGGAAGTTGTAGTCCGTGCGCAGGAACTGCGCGGCGCCGCAGGTCACCGCGAACACTGCGACGCCGATCAGTGCGATCGCGCCGGGCGCGCGCGTGGTGCGCTCAATGGATGGAATCACACGGCCACCGCGCTGCTCGTGCTGGCCGACGAGCAAAAACCGAAGCAGTGCATGTCGTATCGGTGAACGAGCGAGGTCGTCGTACCCCCACCCGGCGCTTTGCGCCACCCGCTCCGGAGGGAAGAGGGGAGCTTCCGCTCATGGAACTCCCGGCGCCGGCACGCGCTTGGTGCCCTGCAGTTCCGCGGCAGTTTGTTCGATGTTGCGGGGGGCGAAGTGTTTGAACCAGCCCCAGCCGCCGTAGGTTTTCCGGAGTTGCGGCAGCACCGCGTCCACCAGTGTGTCGCCGGACTTGCCCAAGTGCTGCGCAGCCGCCACGGCCTTCCGCAACGCGCGCAGGTAACCACGAAATGCGCGCACGTCCGCGGCCTTGCCGAGATCGCCGTGACCGGGCACGAACGTCGCATCGGGATAATCATGCAGATAGGCGTCGTTGCTGGCGATCTGTTCGCGGGTGTTGGCGTCGATCAGGTTGGGCAGGGTATGGTTCCAGAAGATGTCGCCAGTGAACACCACCTTGGAGTAGGGAATGATGACGGTCGAGTCGCCGCCGGTGTGGCCTTCGAGGGCGCGCACGATGAC
>JBOHYO010000323.1:0-3121 GCA_050737935.1 Rhodanobacteraceae bacterium | reverse complement strand
CACGAAATCGGCAGGCAAATCGCCGCGCTGCGGTCGGAAGACGTGCTGGTCCTGGGCAGCGGCAACCTTGTGCACAACCTGCACACGTATTCCTGGGGGCGCCACTCGCCCGCGCCATTCGAATGGGCCGTGCGCTTCGAGGCCCGGGCGCGGGAATGGATGCTCGCCGGCGACCACGCACCGCTGATCGACTACGAAGCCTTCGGCCGGGACGCCCTGCTCTCGATTCCCACGCCGGAGCATTACCTACCGCTGCTGTACGTGCTCGGCGCGCGGCGTCCGGCCGAGCCTGTCAGCTTCCCGGTCGAAGGCGTCGATGGAGGATCGATCTCGATGCTGGCGGTGCAGGTTGGCGAACTGCCATGACGACCCCACATCCGTATCGTCGTGCCTCGACCATGGCACCTGCGGCAGCCGACTTGCGAACATGATTCCAGTTTCGATCCTCGACCTCGCGCCGATCGTCGAAGGCAGCGACGCGGCGCAATCCTTCCGCAACACGGTGGACCTGGCGCAAACCGCCGAACGCCTGGGCTACCGGCGCTACTGGCTGGCCGAGCACCACAACATGCCGGGCATCGCCAGTGCCGCGACCGCGGTCCTGATCGGCCATGTGGCCGGCGCCACGTCGAGCATCCGGGTCGGCGCCGGCGGCATCATGCTGCCCAATCATTCGCCACTGCAGGTCGCCGAGCAGTTCGGCACGCTGGCCAGCCTCTACCCGAAACGCATCGACCTCGGGCTCGGCCGCGCACCCGGCACCGACCAGCCGACTGCACGCGCCCTGCGCCGCTACTTCGACAGCGCCGACGATTATCCGCAAAACGTCGCGGAACTGCTGGGATATTTCCGGCCAGCCGTGCCGGGCCAGCCCGTGCAGGCGGTTCCGGGCGCAGGCGTCGAGGTGTCGGTGTGGATGCTCGGTTCCAGCCTGTTCAGCGCCCAGCTTGCCGCGCACCTCGGCCTGCCGTATGCGTTCGCTTCGCACTTCGCGCCCGCGGCCATGGAGCAGGCACTGCAGCAGTATCGGGGCCAGTTCCGACCGTCCACCCAACTCGCACGACCGCGCGCGATGCTCGGCCTCAATGTCGTTGCCGCCGAATCCGACGCGGAGGCGCGCAGGCTGTTCACCAGCCAGCAGCAGATGTTCATCAGCCTGCGCCGCGGCAGGCCCGGCCGGGTACCGCCACCGATCGACAACATCGAAGACTACGCGGACCCCGCCGAGCAGGCCCGCATCGGGCAGGCGCTCTCGTGCGCCGTCATCGGCAGTCCGGAAACGGTGCGCACCGGCGTCGAGGCGTTCGTCGCCACCCACCAGGCGGACGAGTTGATCGTGACCGCCAACCTTTTCGACCACGCCGCGCGCCGCCGTTCGTTCGAGATCGTGGCCGAGGTGCTGGGGCTGCGCGGCACCCCCGGCTGACGCAACCGGGATGGACACCGACATGCGCCCGGCCCTGAACCCGCAACAGGAACGAAAATCCTTGGGCAAGTTCGTTGCGATCCTGGCCACAATGCTCGCGCTGACGGCCTGTTCGTCACCCCAGGCGCCGCAGCAGGCGGCGTCGCCATCCGCAAGCGCGCCGGCATCGTCGTCCACGGATGCCGCCGAAGTGCGATCCGTTGTGGAACGATTCGGAAAACGAATGCAGAAAATATCCACTCTTGCGCCAGCCGATGCTGTGCGAGCCGAATTTCCGAAGGTTTATGCGGGCCTGCTTTCCGCGCAATTGTTCGACGCCTGGCGGGCGCATCCGGAACGGGTCGTCGGCCGCGAAGGATCGAGTCCCTGGCCGCAGCAGATCGAGATCGACAAGATCGAATGCGCCGCCGGCGACACCTGCCGGGTCGACGGGAGTGTCGACTACGTCACCAGCAACGAAGTCACGCATGGCGGCGTATTCATGCGCCGCGCCATCACACTGGATGTCGCGCGCACCACGTTGGGCTGGCGCATCACGGCGGTACACCTGGCACCGGCAAGGCACTGAGCATCCGCGGCGTGTCTATCGGCGTGCGGGAAACTTGGTGGCAAATGGGATCTTGAGCTTTTGCTCGTCATCCGGCGCGCAGCGCCACCTTTGCTTTCGCGAAGGCCGGGATCCAGTGCAAGTAATCCGCGAGCGCCGGTCAGCCTTCGCCCGCCGGCAGCGGCTTCCCTTCATCGTCGTACGCAGGGGGCGAGTAGAAGTTGACGGTGCGCAACGGCTCGTCGCCGGTGCAGCGTATCTCGTGCGTCTCGCCGCGTTCGATGAGGAGCAAACTGCCGGTCTTCAGCGGCTGTTGCGCGCCATCGACAATCGCAAACCCGCTTCCGGAAATCACGAATAGCCACTGGTCTGCGCCGGGGTGACGATTGTCCGGACCGCCGGTATTGGATCCGGGCACAAGCGTCATCACAGCCGCCTGCACTTTGCGCACCTCGAATGCGACCTCGAACTCCGCATCCAGCGACAAGGTCCTGTGCTTCATTGCACGTCCTCCACATTTGCGCTGAGCGGATGCCCGACCGCTGCACGCGTCCTCAGCCCGACGATTCCTCCGGCGGTGGCTGCAGCTTCTGCTGCAATTCCTCGAAGTCGTCGATCACTTTCTCCAGTGCATCGTGGAGCTGGCCTTGGCGGTTCATCAGGTCGTCGATCTTCTCGGTCTGCTTCAGCTTCGACAGTTCACCGTCGAACAGCAGCCAGATCGCGGTCAGCTGCTCAACGTTGTTCATCGCGTAGTGGTGCATCTCCTTGAGCTGCGTCAGCGTGTCGGTGATGTGATCGAGCTGCGTTCTCGCATCTTCGTCGGCCATGGCGTACTCCTTTCGATGCCCCTGTCATCCTACGACCGCAACCACAACGGCAATGAAACAAACATCGCACCGGGAATGCTGATCGCCGGCACCAGGCATCCGCCTCGCTGAGCGCCACGACATCCGGGGAGCACATCGCGAGACGGGATACGCTTCGCCTCGTCCGCGGGAGGCAAAATCCTCGAATGGATGCAAAGGTGAGCGAGGCTGAGTGCGTGCGGGTAAAAGTGCCGGCGGTCACCAAAAAATGGTTCTGACCCATGGCATGGCGGCCACTAGCGCTTCATCCGAGTGCCCGCGTCACGGTAAACCACACTC
>JBOHYO010000322.1:0-1504 GCA_050737935.1 Rhodanobacteraceae bacterium | reverse complement strand
GCCGGCGGCCAGCGACGACCAGCTCAGTGCCGCGATGCTGCGCCCGAGTTCCGTCGTGCCCTCGACACGGATGGCCTCGTGCAGGACCTGGACGCGCGGCGGGAGGTTTTCCTCGACTTCGTCGCGCTCGCGTTCGGTCAGCTGGAAGGAACCATTCGGCTCTTCCTCAGCGCCCGGTTTGCTTCCCTTCGCGGAATCCTTGCGCCGGTGTTTGGTCATGGATCATCATGCAGTCCGCGCGCCGCGTACGCAATCCTGGCGCGCGCCGCCGTTCGGACGGCAGTCAGGGGCGGATGACCGTGTCGATGGCGTTCCCGCGCGCGCTGCCCCGGGTCACGGGACCGCGTTGGCCGTTTCCGGGCGCTGCCGGGGCAGGCAGACGCTGAAGGTCGCGCCCCGCCCCTCCCCGCACTCCAGGCTCAGCCGGTATCCGAGGATGTCGGCGGTACTCTTGACGATCGACAGGCCAAGACCCAGCCCGTCCGTGTCCGGATCGAGCTGGCGGAACGCCGTGAACATTTCGTCACGGCGATCCTCGGGGATGCCCTTGCCGGTGTCAGCGACGTCGATCCACAGGTCGCCGTCCGCCTCGCGGCAGGCGATGGTGACCGAGCCGTGCGTCGTGTACTTGATGGCGTTGCCGACCAGGTTGTCGAGCATCGCACGCAGCATGCCGGCGTGCGTGCGAACCGCCGCGTCGATCACGCGCACCTGCAGACCCAGGCCCTTGTCCTTGGCGGCACGCAACCAGCTATCGGCGACCTCGGCGATCAGCTCGTCGATCTGCAGCGACTCGAGTTCGATCGCGTCCGCGTCTTCGTCCAGCCGGGACGCCCGGGACAGCCCGTCGAGTTCTTCCCTCAGGCGCGCCGCCGCTTCCTTCGCCACGTCGATGCGCCGGCGATCGGCCGGCGTCGGGGCCGGCAGCATGTCGAGGACCATCGTCATCGTGGTCAACGGCTGCTTGAGATCGTGGCCGGCAATCGCCATGAGTCGTCCGCGGTAGCGGTGCGCGCGTGCAGCCACGATCATCGTGCGACGCAGCTCGAGCTGGGTCATGGCCTGGCGGGCCAGCGCCCGCAGCACATGCCGCTGCTCTTCGTTGAGCCGCCGGGGACGGGTATCCATCACGCAAACGGTTCCCAGCGGAAAGCCTTCCGCGGTGCGGATCAGTGCACCGGCGTAGAAGCGCAGGTGCGGCCCGTCCATCACCAGCGGGTTGTGTCGGAAGCGTGGATCGAGCCGGGCGTCGGGGATTTCCATGAACTCGTTCTGCAACAGCGCATGCGCGCAGAACAATGCATCCAGCGGCATCTCGCGCACGCCGAGCCCGATTTCGGACTTGAACCACTGCCGGTTCTCGTCGATGAGATTGACGGCCGCGATCGTCACCCGGCACACCAGGGCTGCGATGCGGGTGATGTCTTCGAAAGCCCCCTCGACCGGCGTGTCGAGAATGTCGTAGGAACGCAGCGCCGCAAGGCGCTGGGCCTGGCGCGGCGGC
>JBOHYO010000321.1:0-7471 GCA_050737935.1 Rhodanobacteraceae bacterium | reverse complement strand
GGTCGCGCACTGCCTGCAACGAGTCGGAGTCGATGTTCACCGACATGTCGTCGTCGGGGTCGAAGCCCTCATTTGCGTCGGGTAGCGTGTCGGTAATTGCGGGTTGCGCATCCTGATTCACGCCCAGCACGGTAGCAGGATCCACGGCGGCTTCCTCGGCCGGCGCGGCGGGCGCCGGCTCCCCCAGTTGCTGGCGCCAGAGCTTCCGCAACTCGCACAGCAGTCGCTCGATGTCGGGTTCCTGGAAGGCGACCGTGGCCAAGCCTTCGCGCAGGTGTTTTTCGAGCGAGGGCAACGCGTTCCGGTATTGCTGGTGCGCGGCTTCGCCGTGCGGTACTTCGGCCGTCGCGATGAAGTCGTTGACGAAATGCACGGCCGAGCGGAATTCGGCGGAGTCGGCACCCTGGCGCAACACGATCAGCACCAGATAGTTGGCCCACGGACGCGTCAACACGCCGCGCAGCAGGGTAGGCAGGTTGTGGTCGTTGATGCGTGACAGGATTTCCTGCGCGGCATGGCGGCGCGCATTCTGCAGGCGCTCGCGCCCACGCGCCGCTTCCGTCGCACGGCTTTCCGCGAGTTCGGCGCGCTTGCGGTTCTGCTCGACGAACAGGGTGAACTCGGTGAGCTTGCGCTCGAACACACCGACGTCGTCGTCGAAATCCTGCAGCAATGCCTCCACCGTGCTCTTCACCTTTTCGAACAGGCGATGGTCGCGGTCGGATTCCTCCGACCAGCCCTTGGCGGCATCGGCCAACTGGTCCAGCAGTTTTCGGGCCGGGTGCGAAGCGTGCGCGAACATCCGGCGGTCGAGGATCGCCACCTTGAGATAGGGAATCTGCAGCCGCGACAGCAGCACCTGCATCGGGGCGGGAATGGTGTGGTCCTGGAGGATGTATTCGAACAGCATGCCGACGAGGTCGATGGTGTCCTCGTCGCTGCCCGAGATCCTCGCCTTGGCCTCACCCGAGAGGCGCTGGATCTGCGCCATCAACGCGTCCTTGAGGTGCTGGACCACGTCGGCGGCGCTGGTGGTGTCAATCGCCGCGGGTTGCGTCGGCAGCGGACGGGTTTCCCCCTGCAACAGTGTCAAGGCGCTGAGCAGCTCGGCCGGGCTGAGCGAGGCGATGCCGGCGCCGGCTCCGGACGGCATGCGGCTGCCGCCAAGGCTGCCGCCAATGCCGACGGTGTCCTGGCGGCGCGCCGCCAACAGGGAGGTGAGACGCTGCATCAACTCGCTGTGGAGCTGGTCCGCGGTATCGTATTCGCCATCGTCGGCTGCGTCGGCACCATCATTGGTCGCGGCGGCATGCGCGCGCGTGGTGCCGCCGGAGTATCCGTGCCCGCGCACGACCGCCGGGCGCCGCAACTGCGGCAGGATGCCGGCCTGCACCAGCCGCATGTTGACATCGTGGTAGAGCGCGTCCAGCGCGTTCAGCACGTAACGCTCGAACATCTTGAGGATGATCAGGCGCACCCGGATGTTGATGTCGGTAAGTTCGCCGAGCGCGACGCGGAACGCCTCGGTCAATGCGTTGGGCCCGAGCGGGCTGTTGGCGTTGGTGGTGGTGCGGCCGCCGCTCAACACGGACAGCCGCTGGTTCAGCGCGATCAGTGCCGACGACAGCCGGCCGTCGGCCTTGGCGACCATGCTCGATACCGCGAGCGACTCCTCCAACTCGCGGTCGTCGACGAGGCTCAGCTCGCCGCTGGCGGAAAACGCCCTTTGCGCTTCGCTTCCGGGGCGCGCGGAACGGCCCGCGGCAAAGTCGGTGAAGCCGCGCGTGACGCGTTCGGAAAACAGGCGCTCGATTCGCGGACGCCGCTTGCGGGTTTCGCGCATGCCATCGAAGTATTCGGTCTGGCTGGCGTTGCTCTCGGCCTTCTCGGCGAGGTCGAACAAGGTGTCATCGACATTGTCGAGCAGGCCGGCGACCAGGTTGGCCCCTTCCTTCAGCGTCATGTCGCGTACGGCTGCCAGCAGGCCGCCGACGTGGTCCTGGTCGGCGTCGGATGCGCGCGAACCGATCTCTACCACCTTGGTGGCTGCGCTGCGTTGCTGGTCCGCGGGCGGATCGGAAGGGATCGACGTCATGGCGGAAACCCGTGCCCGTCTGTGGCGGCGAGGATGGAGGATGCAGTATGCCCGGTCGCGGTCGCGGGAACGTGAAGCCGCTCACAACGCCGTCACAAACCGTCACAAAACGCCGCGGAAGAGCACTGCGGCGTCCGTTGGCCGGATGGACGGCTGGACGCCTAGGCGGGGAAATCGGCCAATTGCAGCGTACCGATACCCTCGTCGGCGAGCATCACCGGGATGTCGTCCTCGACGCGATATACCACTTTGCGATCGGTGGTGATGAGGCCTGCGGCGAGCGGTGCGACGACCTTCTGTCCCGCCACGGTGTCAATGTCACCCGCCGAGATCGCGCGGTTGAGCGCGTCCAGTTCGTCCCGACGCAGCGGACGCACCGGGGTCTTGGTGACGGGGTCACAGAGGATGTCGAGCAATCGCTTGTCCATGGCGCGTACAATAGCCGTTTTGCGACGGACACACCATGCGGAAGACGACGGTCGCGCCCCGTGTCGGGGTGGTGATGGGTTCGCGTTCGGATTGGGAGACCATGCGTCACGCGGCCGATATGCTCGCGTCGCTGGGCGTCGCGCACGAGGTCGAAGTGGTTTCGGCGCACCGCACGCCCGACAAGCTGTTCGCCTACGCCGAAGGCGCGGCCGCGCGCGGCATCGAAGTGATCATCGCCGGTGCCGGCGGGGCGGCGCACCTTCCCGGGATGCTGGCCGCCAAGACCCGCCTGCCGGTGTTGGGCGTGCCGGTCGAGTCGCGTGCCCTCAAGGGACTCGATTCATTGTTGTCGATCGCGCAGATGCCGGCGGGTGTGCCGGTTGGGACGCTTGCGATCGGTGAGTCCGGTGCGAAGAACGCCGGGTTGCTGGCGGTGGCGATCGTGGCGCTGCACGACGACCAGATCGCGAAAGCGCTCGACCGGTTCCGCGAGGAGCAGACGCAGCAGGTGCTCGAGCATGCCGATCCGCGGCTGGAACCGCCGCATCCCGCGGCCGTACGACCGGGTGCGCGCGCTGGCGCGGCACGCGGGCGGAAATGAAGGATGAACTTTGGCCGCTCCCTCTGGTGACAATAGAGAGGGCGGCGGGAGCTGCTGCTTGCTCCCTCTCCCCCGAGCGCTGTCTGCTCCGGGGGAGGCGGCCGGAGGCCCAGCGGCGTAGCGCTGGGTGAGGGGGCATGGCCTCGCAGAACCGGAAGGCCTTGGCAACGCGAAGTCCCGCCCCCTCACCCTTTGCCCTCTCCCCGAAACGATGGAGCTGTTTTGGGGAGAGCGGAAGTTGGTGCCGTGCGGGTTCGCACGATGGAGATTGGATAATTCGTGATGGCAGAGGCAAAAAAAACGCTGGGTATTCTGGGAGGCGGCCAACTCGCGCGAATGATGGTGCTGGCGGGCGTGCCACTCGGCGTGCAATTCAGGATCGTGGATCCGGTTGCCGATGCGTGTGCGGGCCAGGTTGCGCCGTTGCTCAATGAGGATTGGGGCGCGTTCGACAAGCTGGAATCGTTTGCGCGCGAGATCGATTCGGCGACGTTCGATTTTGAGAACGTGCCTGCCGAAACCGCCGGGTGGCTGACTGCACATGCGCAGGTCGCGCCCAACGCACGTTCGCTCGCGATCGCCCAGGATCGCATCCTCGAAAAGAACCTGTTCCGGCAATGCGGACTGCAGACCACCGAGTTCGCGGACGTGGCGACCCGCCGGGACCTCGATGCCGCATTGGCGCGCATCGGTGCCCCGGCGATCCTGAAAACCAGGCGGGAAGGCTACGACGGCAAGGGCCAGTTTCGGCTGAAGTCGCCTGCCGATGCCGACGCCGCATGGGACGCCTTGGGCGCGCAGGCGGAATCGCGCGGCCTGATCCTGGAAGGTTTCGTCGCTTTCGACTGCGAGGTCTCGGTCATCGCGGTGCGAACGGCGGATGGTGGTTTCGATACGTGGCCAGTGACCCGCAACTGGCACGTCGGCGGAATTCTCTCTGCGAGCCTCGCCCCCGCATCCGTCGGCGATGCGATCGGCAAGGCGGCGCGTGCACACGCCCGTGCGATTGCCGAAGAGCTGGATTACGTCGGGGTGTTCGCACTGGAGCTGTTCGTCCGGGGCGATCGGTTGCTCGGCAACGAGATGGCGCCTCGGGTGCACAACTCCGGGCATTGGACCATCGAAGGCGCGATCACCTCGCAATTCGAGAACCACGTGCGCGCGGTGCTCGGCATGCCGCTGGGCGACACCTCGCCCCGCGGGCTGTCGTGCATGTTGAACTGGATCGGTGAGCTGCCCGACCGCGACGCGCTGATCGCGATTCCGGGTGCGCACTGGCACGACTACGGCAAGTCGCCGCGCCCTGGCCGCAAGGTCGGCCACGCGACCATCTGCGCAGATGATGCTGCGACGCTCGCCGAGCGGCTGCAGCAGGTCGGCCGCGCGCTCGATCGCGCCGCGCAGGTACGGCCGGTGATCGACGCGCTCGCAGACTGATGCAGCACAGAAGTTCCCGTTCGTCCCCGGATCGAGTCCGGGGAAGGCTCTGAGCGTAGGCACGCAGCGCCGAAGTCGAAGGGCAAGGGTATGGGCGCTTCGACTCCGCGGCCCGAAGGGCCGCCACGCCCAGCGCGAACGGATATCCGGGATGTCAAACCGAGGCGAGGCCGCTCGCTGCTGCGCGTTGACAACGCCAGCCGCTGCGCGCATGGTTGCGGATTCGCCTGCGTCACGACAAGGAACCGGAAAATGCGCAAGATGCTGACGGCACTCGCCGTGATGTTGCTGATGATCGGCTGCGGCTCGCCGGTCGCACTGGCCAAGCCGCCGCAGGTACAGACTGCCCAGGACGGTCCGTTGCAGGCCCAGCCGGTCGGCAAGAGCCGCCTGCCGGACCAGCCGTTGGTCACCGCAAAACACGGCATGGTGGTCAGCGCCCAGCACCTCGCGACCCAGATCGGCGTCGATGTCCTGAAGCAGGGTGGCAACGCGGTCGATGCCGCGGTTGCCGTCGGCTATGCGCTGGCGGTGGTACACCCATGCTGCGGCAACATTGGCGGCGGCGGCTTCATGACGATCCACCTCGCCGATGGCAGGAACCTGTTCCTCGATTTCCGCGAGAAGGCGCCGCTCGCGGCGACGCCGGACATGATGCAGAACGCCGCGGGCAAGGTGGTGAAGGGCCGCAGCACCAAAACCTTTCTCGGCGTCGGCGTGCCGGGTACGGTAATGGGGCTCGACGAGGCGCTCGAAAAATACGGCACGATGAGCCGCAAGCAGGTAATGGCGCCTGCAATCAAGTTGGCGAAGGACGGCTTCGTGCTGCAGCCGGGCGACGTGCGCATCCTCGATACCTCGACCGACGCGTTCCGTGCGCATTCGAATGTCGCCGCGATCTTCCTCGACGACGGGCAGGCGTGGAAAGCGGGGCAGACGCTGAAACAATCGCAACTTGCGCGCACGCTCGCGTTGATCGCCGAGGGCGGCACCCGCGCGCTTTACGACGGCCCGATCGCCGCCGCCGTGGTCAAGGCGAGCGAGGCCAACCAGGGGCTGCTGACGCTCCAGGACTTCAAGCAATACACGGTGCAGTGGGAGAAGCCCATCGAGTGCAGCTACCACGGCTACACGATCCATTCGGCGCCGCCGCCGAGTTCGGGTGGCACCACGATCTGCGAGACACTGCAGATCATCGCGCCGTATCCGTTTGCGAAATGGGGTTTCCATTCCTTGAAGAGCGCACACCATTTCATCGAGGCGGAACGCCGCGCGTTCGCCGACCGCAACACCTATCTGGGCGACCCCGCCTTCGTCGACAATCCGATCGACAAGCTGCTGTCTCCCGAACATGCCGCGAAACTGCGCGCCCGGATCGATCCCGACAAGGCGACGCCTTCGTCCGAGGTCAAGGGAAGCCTGGGTCCCTACCAGGCCAAGAACACCACGCATTACTCGGTGGTGGACGACAAGGGCGACGCGGTGGCCGTTACCTTCACGGTGAACAGTTTTTTCGGCATCAAGCAGATCGCGGGTGACACCGGGTTCTTCCTCAACAACGAGATGGACGACTTTACGTCCAAACCCAAAGTGCCGAACCAGTTCGGATTGGTGCAGGGCGAGGCCAACCGCATCGAACCGGGCAAGCGACCCTTGAGTTCGATGAGCCCGACGATCGTCACGCACGACGGCAAGTTGTTCATGGTGACCGGTAGTCCCGGTGGCTCGACGATCATCTCGACGACCATGGAAAGCATTCTCAACGTGGCCGAATACGGCATGGACATCAAGCAGGCAATCTTTGCCCCGCGCATCCACATGCAGTGGTATCCCGACGAAATATTCGCCGAGTCGGGCTCGTTTGCACCTTCCGTCGAGAAATCGCTGGAGGCGATGGGCTACAAGATTCGCCCGGTGCATTCGATGGGCGATGTCGAAGCGATTCTCGTGAACCCGAAGAGCGGCATGCTCGAGAGTGTCAACGATCCGCGCTATCCGGCCGGCAAGGCGGCAGGCTATTGAACCTTCGCAGGTTGGGCTGGTCCCGGATTCATCCCGGGAGAAGCCCAACAGCCGTCGAACGCCGTTGGGCTTCGCTGCGCTCAGCGCCAACCTGCAAGAGCTCTCCAACGCCGCCTGCGTCTGCCGCGATCAGGGATGCGCAACCAGCAACCACGCGATCGCCGCCACCAGGTTGTGGGTCGCGTGCAGGGTGATCGACGGCCACAGCGAGCGCGTGCGCACCCGCAGCCACGCAAGCACGAGGCCCAGCAGGATCAAAGCCGGCACCGGATACCACGCGAACCCGAAATCGGGCAGATGGACGCAGCCGAAGATCACCGCGCTCGCGACGATCGCCCAACCGATCCGCATCCGGCTGGCGAGGCCGGACAACAGCACGCCGCGGAATACCAGTTCTTCGACGACTGGCGCGACGAACACCACCAGCAGCGCCAGCAGGATGCGCATCGTGATCGGTACGCCGCGGGCCAGCACCGACACATCCTGTTGGACCGGATGCTTGCCGGCGAGCAGGTGGGTCATGATTCCGCCGAGCAATACCAACACGACGCCAAGCAACACCGCCGCTCCATAGGCATACCCACTGCGTGGACGGACGAAGCCGAAACCCGGCAAGTCGCCGCGCGACCATTGCGCGGGCCAGGTCTGGCGCACGATCGCGATCATCACGGCGGCGGCCGCGGCGATCGTCACCACCGTCAGCACGACGCGCACGTCCTGGTTGGCCATCGCCGCGTGGGTGATGGCGCGCAGGTCGGGCTTGCGATGCTCGAGCCCGGCTCTGAAGCCCGCCTTCAGCGTGAGCCAGAACCCGATCGCGAGGCCTGCGAGCATGCTGAGGCCCAGTTGCAGCAGGAAGTACAACGCCACGGTGCCGAGCCCGCTCC